>JAQGHZ010000152.1 GCA_028291485.1 Rubritepida sp.
CGTCTTGCTGGGAACAGCAGATTGGTTCCCTCCCAGCATGGCATACTCGGGTCATCCCGCAACACTACTGTATGCTGATTTCGGCCTCGCCTCGACCAAGCCTGGCAAGACATTGGACGGGCCGCCCCGAGGTCTCAGATCCATTCTCAGCGCGTTAAGGCGCCTCATCAGGTTGATTTAGACAGTCTCGGAGGCCGTGATTTTCCCGTCCTTCAACGTCACAACCCGATCCATCCGCGCCGCCAGCGCCGGATTATGCGTCGCAATCAGCGCCGCCAGACCCCTGTCACGCGCCTCCCGCAGCAATTCCCCGAACACGAGTTCCGCCGTCGCCACATCCAGGTTCCCGGTCGGCTCATCCGCCAGCAACACCTTCGGCGCATTGGCCAGCGCCCGCGCAATCGCCACGCGCTGCTGCTCGCCACCCGAGAGCTTTCCGGGCCGGTGATCCAGCCGCGCCCCCAGCCCGAACTGGCTCAGCAACTCCCCTGCCCGCGCCTTCGCCTCCGAACGCGACACCCCCGCCGCGAGCTGCGGCAGCACCACGTTCTCCAGCGCGGAGAACTCCGGCAGCAGGTGGTGAAACTGGTACACGAAGCCGATCGTGTTCCGCCGGATCGCGGTCCGCGCGTCGTCCGAGAGCGTTCCCGCCGCCTTGCCCTCGACGAAGACCTCGCCGCCATCCGGCCGTTCCAGCAGCCCTGCCAGATGCAGCAGCGTCGATTTGCCCGTCCCCGAGGGCGCCACCAGCGCCACGATCTCGCCCTCCCGCAGGCTCAGCTCCGCGCCCTTCAGCACCTCCAGCGTCCCCGCCTCGGTCTTGTAGCGCCGCTCGACGGCGCGCAGCTCCAAAGGCGCATTACTCATTGCGCAGCATCTCCACGGGGTCGGTCTTGGCCGCGCGCCAACTGGGATAGATCGTCGCCAGCAGCGCCAGCGTCAGCGCCAGCGTCACCACCTGCCCCACCTCGTTCCAGTTCAGCACCGCCGGCAGCTGTGTGAGGAAGTAGATCTCCGCGCTGAACAGCTCCGTGCCGAGCATCCATTGGACGAATTGCCGTATGTTCTCGATGTTCTTGCAGAACAGCACCCCCAGCAGGAAGCCCGCGAGCGTGCCCGACACGCCGATCCACGCGCCGCACATCAGGAAGATGCGCATGATGGAGCCGCTCGTGGCGCCCATCGTGCGCAGCACGGCGATGTCCTTGCCCTTGTCCTTCACCAGCATGATCAGCGTGGAGATGATGTTGAAGGCCGCCACGATGATGATCAGCGTCAGGATCAGGAACATCACGTTCCGCTCCACCTGCACCGCGGCGAAGAAGCTGCTGTTGGAATCCTGCCAGTCGATGATGCGCACCGGCTGGCTGAGCGCCGCGCGGATCTCGCGGTTCACCTCGCGCACGCGCGTCGGGTCCTGCACGAAGACCTCGATCTGCGTGACGGCCTCGGGGCCCGTCTGGAAATAGACCTGCGCGGCCGGCAGCGGCAGGAAGACGTAGCTGCTGTCGTACTCGTTCATGCCCACTTCGAAGAGCGCGACCACCGTATAGGCGCGCAGCCGCGGGATGGTGCCGATCACCGTGGCCCGCCCCTGCGGGCTGATGACCGTGATCTTGTCGCCGATGTTCAGCCCGAGCCGGTAGGCCAGCCGCGTGCCGATGGCGACCGCGTCGTCGCCCTGGAACTGGTCCAGCGAGCCCGCGCGGATGTTGTTGGCCACGATCGCCTTGGCCCGCAGATCCTCGGGCCGGATGCCGCGCACGAGGCCGCCCGTGGCGGAATTGCCGGCGCCGGAGAGCAACACCTGGCCCTCCACCACCGGCGTCGCGGTGACCACGCCGGTCTGGCGGCGGATGGTGGCCGTGATGGCGTCGAAGTCGCGCAGGTTACCGCGGTCGGCGGCGTAGATGCCCATATGGCCGTTGAGGCCGAGGATGCGTCCGAGCAGCTCCTGCCGGAACCCGCCCATGACAGAGAGCACGATGATGAGCGTGGCCACGCCCAGCATGATGCCCACCAGCGAGAAGGTGCCGATGATGGAGGTGAACCGGTCGCTCTTGCGCGACATCAGGTAGCGCATCGCGACGGTGCGCTCGAACGCCCCGAACATCTAGGCGGTCAGCTTGGCGAGAGCTTCCTCGAAGGACATCTCCTCCCGCTCTCCCGTCATGCGCCGCTTGAGCTCCACCTTGCCGGCCGCCGCGCCGCGCGGGCCGATGATGGCCTGCCAGGGGAAGCCCATCAGGTCGGCATCGGCGAACTTCACGCCGGCACGGTCCGGACGGTCGTCGTAGATGGCGTCGTCCGGCATGGCCGCGTGCAGCTTCTCGCAGAGCGCGTCGCAGGCGGCATCGCCGACCTTGAGGTTCAGGATCGACAGCTTCCAGGGCGCCACCGCATCGGGCCACTTGATGCCGTTCTCGTCGTGGTTCGCCTCGATCAGCGCCGCCACCAGGCGCGAGACGCCGATGCCGTAGCTGCCCATCTGCGGGGCCACGGCGACGCCGTCCGGCCCGGCGACGGACAGCCCCATCGGCTCGGAATACTTCGTGCCGAAGTGGAAGATGTGCCCGACCTCGATGCCCTTGCCCTCGCGGCGGCTGGCCGCGTCGACGCCGGACCAGGCGGCCTCGTCGTGCATCTCCTCGGTGGCGGCGTACATGGCCGTCACCTCCTCGAAGAAGGCCTTGAGCGCGGGGACGTCGTCATTGCCGACCTCGGTGCCGCCCCAGTCCAGCCCCTCGAACTTCGAGTCGTAGAAGACGGTGCTCTCGCCGGTATCGGCCAGGATGATGAATTCGTGGCTCAGCTTGCCGCCGATCGGGCCGGTGTCGGCGCGCATCGGCACGGCCTTCAGCCCCATCCGCTGGAAGGTGCGCAGATAGGCCAGGAACATCTGGCGGTAGGAGTGCTCGGAGCCCTCCTTCGTCAGGTCGAAGGAATAGGCGTCCTTCATGAGGAACTCGCGCCCGCGCATCACGCCGAAGCGGGGCCGCACCTCGTCCCGGAACTTCCACTGGATGTGGTAGAGGTTGCGCGGCAGGTCGCGGTAGCTCGTCGCGTAGCTGCGGAAGATGTCGGTGATCATCTCCTCGTTGGTCGGGCCGAAGAGCATCTCGCGCTCGTGCCGGTCCTTGATGCGCAGCATTTCCTTGCCGTAGTCGTCGTATCGTCCGGACTTCTGCCAGAGATCGGCCGGCTGGATGGTCGGCATCAGGACCTCCTGCGCGCCGGCCCGGTCCTGCTCTTCGCGGACGATCTGCTCGACCTTGCGCAGCACCCTCAGCCCTGCCGGCAGCCAGGCGTAGATGCCGGCCGAGGTCTGGCGGATGAGGCCGGCCCGCAGCATCAGGCGATGGGAAACGATTTGCGCCTCGGCGGGCGTTTCCTTCAGAGTGGGCAGGAAGGCACGGGTCAGACGCACGTTGTTCCTCGTGGATTCAATCGGGTGCGGACCCTAGCCGAGAAACCATCACACCGATACCGGCAGCACGGCGGCGCAACAATGCTGCGCTGCACAATGGCGTTTGCTACAAATATGTCTTGAGTTGTCCGTGCGAAAGCCCTAACAAAAAGAAAGGGCCACCCCCCATAGGAGAGCGGCCCAAGTTTAGGGAGGAAACGCCAGTCACACGGCAGAAAGAGGAAAGCCCTCTCTCTGAAACCAAGATTGCCGCAAAGCCCCTTCAAGGCTCAACGCCAAAGGGTGCTACAGACGGCGAAAAAAAGAGCGTCCATTCAATGGATGCTCAAAATCAAGGCGGCAGTCCGGGGAAGCCCAGATAGCCGCCTTTTCTTTGTGCAATC
Source organism: Rubritepida sp. (assembly GCA_028291485.1). Lineage (GTDB taxonomy): Bacteria > Pseudomonadota > Alphaproteobacteria > Acetobacterales > Acetobacteraceae > Roseococcus. The sequence goes on from JAQGHZ010000152.1 coordinate 3,811, forward strand.
GGCTAGTCCGGGATGGACAGCCAAGGGTCGCGGAAGCTGATCCAGTTGCTCTCGATGAGCAGATAGACTCCCAGCCAGAGAATCGTCGCCACGATGGTCGTTATGAGGACCTTCTGCAGGATGCGCGGCTGCGTGGGCGCGCCGCGCCAGCCGCCGGCCTCCGGATCGCCCTGCGCGTCGGGCTGGATGCCGATGGGGAGCACGGCAAACAGCGCCGTCCACCAGATGATGGCGTAGACGACCAGGCTCAGAAACCAACCCATGCGACGCTCCTTGAGGGGCGCCGCCCCTCAAACTCCCCGGCAGGAAACTGAGTTTCCTGCACCTTCCATCAGTTAAAGGGTCCAGGGCCAAAAGCCCTGGCGGGGGTCCGGGGGGCAGAGCCCCCTGATTACACCCTCAGAAGATGCACCTCGACATTCGGCCGCTTCTTCAACCGGCGCCCGACCGCCTTGCGCAGCACGGTGCGCACGGCTTCCGTCAGAGCGTCGTTTTCACGGCGCAGCCCCTTCGGCAACTCGCCCACGCCGCGCGCCAGCTCCTCGGCGAGCTGGATGGGTTCCGGCCCGTCCGCCTCGAACAGCCCCGGCGCCGAGACCCGCGGCCGGCCGACGATGCGGCCTGCCTCGTCCACCGCCAGGCTCGCCACCACCACGCCGTTGAAGAGCATCCGCTTGCGCGCGCCCATGACGCCGCCCTCGAGCGGCAGCAGCCGGTTCCCGTCCACCACGAGCCGGCCGACCGGCACGGTTCCCGTCACCTTCGGCTCATTGCCCGACAGCCGCAGCACGTCGCCGTCCTCGATGAGGATCGGATCCGACCCGCATTCTTCCGCGAGATCGGCATGGTGCGACATGTGACGCCATTCGCCATGCACGGGGACGGCGAATTTCGGCTTCACCAGCGCGTAGAGCCGCTTGAGCTCGTCCCGTGCCGGATGGCCGGAGACATGGACCGCATGGTCGTTCGCCGTCATCACCTGGCAGCCGGCCCGGGTGAGCTCGTCCTGGACCAGCAGGATGCCGCGCTCGTTGCCCGGGATCATGCGGCTCGAGAAGATGACCGTGTCGCCCTCGCCCATCGAGATGTTCGGATGAGTGTCGGCCGCGATCTTGGCCAGCGCGGAGCGCTCCTCGCCCTGGCTGCCGGTGCAGATGATCAGCATCCCGTCATCGGGCAGGAAGCCAGCCTCCTCCTCGGTGACGAAATCATGCACCCCTTCGAGGTAGCCGCACTCCCGGGCCGAGGCCACGGCATTGCGCAGCGAGCGCCCGAAGAGCGCCACCTGCCGTCCCGCCGCCTGCCCGGCCAGCGCGATGGATTCGACGCGCGCCAGGTTGGTGGAGAAGCAGGTCACCGCGATGCGGCCCTTGAGGCCCTTGATGATCGCGTTGAGGTTGCGCCGCACCTCGGCCTCGGAGCCGGAATGCCCCTCGACCATGGCGTTGGTGCTGTCGCAGACCATGGCCAGCACGCCCTCCTCGCCGAGCCTGGCGAAGGCGGCCTCATCCGTGGGCGGGCCGATGAGCGGGTGCGGGTCCAGCTTCCAGTCGCCCGTGTGCAGCACGGTGCCGTGCCGCGTGCGGATCACCAGCGCGCTGGCCTCCGGCACGGAATGGGTGACGCGGAGGAATTCGAGGTCGAAGGGCCCCACCTTCCGGCGGCCGGGCAGCGGCACGGTGTCGATCTCGACATCGTGGCCGAGGCCGGCCTCGCCCAGCTTGCGCCGGAGCACCGACGTCACGAAGGGGCCGCCGATCACCGGGCAGCGCAGGCTGGGCCACAGATGCGCGACGGCGCCGATGTGGTCCTCATGCGCATGAGTGATCACGAGGGCCAGCAGGTCGTCCCGCCGCTCGGACAGCCAGGCGGGATCCGGCACCATGATCTCGACGGCCGGGTTGTCCGGGCCTCCGAAGCCGATGCCGCAATCCACTGCCAGCAACTTTCCGTCGCAGCGATAGACATTGAGGTTCATGCCAATCTCACCCGTGCCACCGAGCGGGATAAAGGCCAAATCGTCCATGGGTTCTTTGGGGATCACAAAAGGTCTTTTGTTGAAATGGGGGCGGGATTGCGCAATGCCAACAGGCGTAGCCCCTCCAGCGTGATATCGGGGTCGATTCGTTCGATCAGCGTTGTCCCCTCGGCGAGAAGGGGGGCGAGGCCGCCGGTGGCGATCACCTTCATCTTCGGGAACTCGGCCTCGTTGCGGATGCGCGACACGATGCCCTCGATCATCCCGACATAGCCCCAGAAGATGCCCGACTGCATGGCCGAGACCGTGTTCCGCCCGATCGCCGCCTGCGGCCGGCCGATGCCGATGCGCGGCAGGCGGGCCGCGGCGCGGTGCAGCGCCTCGATGGACAGGTTGATGCCCGGGGCGATGACGCCGCCGAGATAGGCGCCCTCGCCATCCACCACGTCGAAGGTGGTGGCCGTGCCGAAATCGATGACGATCAGCGGGCCCTTGTAGTGATGATGCGCGGCCAGCGAGTTCAACAGGCGGTCGGCGCCCACCTCCTGCGGCTGATCGACCTTGATCTCGAAGCCCCAGTCCAGGATGGAGCGTGCGATCAGGGGCTCGGCCCCGAACCAGTCGCGGCAGAGGCGGCGGAGGTTGTAAAGCGCCGCGGGCACCACGGTCCCGATGGCGCAGCGGTGGACGTCGGAGGGCTTCAGCCCGGAATGCTGCATGAGGGTCAGCAGCCAGACGGCATATTCGTCGCTGGTCCGGTCCGCGCGGGTGGCGATGCGCCAGCGGCCGCGCCATTCCTCGCCGTCATGAACGGCGAAGACGACATTGGTGTTGCCGGCATCAATCGCGAGAAGCATGCCCGTCCCCGATTACCTCGCCCGCGTGGAAGATCCGCAGGCCCTCGGCCGTGGCAAGGCGCAGTCCGCCATCCTCAGCGAGGCCTTCGTAGCTTCCCGTGACGGGATTGTCTCCCTGCCGGAGGGTCAGCCCAGTCCCGCGCGGGGGGCCGCGCTCCTCCCAGGCGGCGCGGACGGGCGCGAAGCCCTGCTCCAGGCGGGTCTCCTGCCAATGGGAGAGGCGCCCGAGGAGCGTCGCGGCGAACGTCTCGGGCGGAATGGGGCCGAGGCAGGCGACGGCGCGGCCCTCCACCTCGGGCGCATGGGCCAGATTCACGCCGAAGCCCAGCACCAGATGGGCGATGCCGCCCGCGGCGTCGAGCGACGCCTCGGCCAGGATGCCGGCGAGCTTGGCGCCCTCCTCCATCAGGTCGTTGGGCCATTTCAGCTGGAGCGGCCGGCCGGGTGCGTGATGGACGGCGGCCTCGTGCAGCGCGACGGCGGCCAGCAGCGCGTGGCCCGCGATCTCGCACGCCGGACCGGCCGGGCGCAGCAGGACGGAGAGATGGAGATTGCCGGGCCGGGACTGCCAGGCCCGCCCTGCCCTGCCCCGCCCCTGGGTCTGCCGGAGCGCGAGGATGGCGAGCCCGCCCGCCTCGCCCTGCTCCGCAAGCTCGATGGCCAGGGTCTGCGTGCTGGGCAGGCTGTCGTGGACGACGAGCCGCCAGCCCGCGGCCCCAATCACCCAATATTCCTCAACCGATGATCGCCGCGACCGCGTGCTTCGCCGCATCCAGCAGCATGGCCGGGAAGAGGAAGAAGAACAGGGTGAACAGCCCCGTCCCCGCCAGCACGAAGGAGACACCCGCCGGCCGCACGTCGAAGCCGGTCACCGGCGCGTCGAAGTACATCACCTTCACGATGCGCAGGTAGTAATAGGCCGAGACCACCGACGAGAGCACGCCGATCACCGCCATGGCCCAGAAGCCCTGCTCGATGGCCGGCAGCAGCACGTAGATCTTGGCGAAGAAGCCCGCGAGCGGCGGGATGCCCGCCATGGAGAACATGAAGATCGCCATGGCCAGCGCCATCGCCGGATCGGTCCGGCCGAGGCCGGCCAGGTCGTCCACGCCCTCCACCGCGCGCCCGTTGCGGCGCATGGCGACGAGCACCGCGAAGGCGCCGATGTTCATGGCGATGTAGATGGCCATGTAGACCAGCACGCCGCGCAGGCCCGTCTCGCCGCCGACGGCCAGGCCCATCAGGATGAAGCCCACATGGCCGATGGAGGAGTAGGCCATCAGCCGCTTCACGTTCTTCTGCCCGATGGCCGCGAAGGCGCCGAGGACCATGGAGAGGATCGCCGTCAGCACCACCACCTGCTGCCACTGGGCGATGACGTCGCCGAAGGGGCCGGAGAGGATGCGGACCAGCAGCGCGATCGTCGCGACCTTGGGCGCCGAGGCGAAGAAGGCGGTGACCGGGGTCGGCGAGCCCTCGTAAACGTCGGGCGTCCACATGTGGAAGGGCACGGCCGCGATCTTGAAGGCCAGGGCCGCGATCACGAAGACGATGCCCACGATCACGCCGGCGGAGATGCCGGCCTCCGCGGAGAGCGCATCGGCCAGCCGGTCGAAGTTGGTCGTGCCGGCGAAGCCGTACACGAGCGAGGCGCCGTAGAGCAGCATGCCGGACGCCAGTGCGCCCAGGACGAAGTACTTCAGCCCAGCCTCGGCCGAGCGCGGATTGTCGCGGTCGAAGGCGGCCAGCACGTAGAGCGGCAACGAGAGCAGCTCGAGCCCGAGATAGAGGCTCATCAGGTCGTTGGCCGAGATCATCGCCATCATGCCGACGGTGGCGAAGAGGACGAGGACGGGGAACTCGAAGCGGGACAGCCCCTCCTTCTCGTTCCAGTCCAGCGCCAGCAGCAGGCCGAGCGCGGCCGCGGCCAGCGATAGCAGCTTCATGAAGGCCGAAAAATCATCGGCGACGTATTGCCCGCCGAAGGCCGTACCCTCGGCCTGGGTGATGATCAGCACGCCCGTCACCACGAAGGCGCCGAGCACCGCCATGGTGCAGGGGAAGGTCATGTCCTTCTTCGGGATGACCCCGGCGACGAGGATGGCGAGTCCGCAGACGGACAGCACCAGCTCAGGAAGGGCGAGGGTCCAGTTCATCAGAGGCCTGCCATACGCGACGCGGTGCCGATCGCCGCCTGGTGCTGCTGCACCATCTGCGCGACCGTCGCCGAGAAGAAGGAGAGGAAGGACTGCGGATAGATGCCCATCCACAGGGCCAGGACGACCAGCGGCGCGAAGACCGCATATTCCCGCGGCTCCATGTCCAGCAGCTTGCGGATCTCGTCCTTGGTGATCTTGCCGAAGGCGACGCCGCGATAGAGCGTCAGCATATAGGCCGCGCCGAGCACCATGCCGGTCGCCGCGCCGAAGGCCACCCAGGGGTTTACCGCCCAGGCGCCCAGGATCACCAGGAACTCGCCCGGGAAGCCCGCCGTGCCCGGCAGCGCCACGCTCGCCATGGTGAAGAGCATGAAGACCATCGCGTAGGCCGGCATGACCTTCGCCACGCCGCCGTAGCGCGCGATCTCGCGCGTGTGCATCCGGTCATAGACCACGCCCACGCAGAGGAAGAGCGCGCCGGAGACCACGCCGTGCGAGAGCATCGTGAAGAGCGCGCCCTCGATGCCCTGCTGGTTGAAGGTGAAGATGCCCAGCGTGACGATGCCCATATGGGCGACGGACGAGTAGGCGATCAGCTTCTTCATGTCCTGCTGCGCCAGCGCCACGAGGCTGGTGTAGATCACCGCCACGATGCTTAGCACGTAGATGAAGGGCGCGAAATAGGCGCTCGCCTCGGGTAGCAGCGGGAGGGAGAAGCGCAGGAAGCCGTAGGCGCCCATCTTCAGCAGCACGCCGGCCAGGATCACCGAGCCCGCCGTCGGCGCCTCGACATGCGCGTCGGGCAGCCAAGTGTGGACCGGCCACATCGGCACCTTCACCGCGAAGCTCGCGAAGAAGGCGAGGAAGAGCCAGACCTGCATGTTGAAGGGGATGTCGAACTCGGAGAGCTCGGAGATGCTCATCGTGCCGGCCTGGTACCAGAGCGCGATGATCGCCAGCAGCATCAGCACCGAGCCGAGCAGCGTGTAGAGGAAGAACTTGTAGGAGGCGTAGACCCGCCGCGGCCCGCCCCAGATCCCGATGATGAGGAACATCGGGATCAGCACGGCCTCGAAGAAGATATAGAAAAGTATGAAGTCGAGTGCGCAGAACATGCCGACCATCATCGTCTCGAGGATGAGGAAGGCGATCATGTACTCGCGCACGCGGGTCTGGATCGAGTGCCAGGAGGCGAGGATGCAGAGCGGCGTCAGCAGGGTCGAGAGCAGGACGAAGAGGACGGAGATGCCGTCCACGCCCATGATGTAGCCGATGCCGAAATCGGGCAGCCAGCTCAGGTTCTCGACGAACTGGTAGTCGGCCGAGCTCTTGTCGAACTGCGCCCAGAGGACGAGCGAGAGGATGAAGGTGATGAGGCTGGTCCAGAGGGCGGTCCAGCGGGCGTTGCTCGCCACCACCGCCTCGTCGCCGCGGACCATCATGATGATCGCGGCACCCAGCAGCGGCAGGAAGGTGAGCAGCGAGAGGATAGGGAAACCGGCGGCATTCATGGCTCAGCGCCCCATCAGGAAGAGAGACACGAAGACCACGAGGCCGAGGATCATGGCGAAGGCGTAGTTCGCCACCCGCCCCGTCTGCAGCCGCACCACGCCGCGCGCGGTGCCGACCGCGAGGCTCGCCGCTCCGTTGGGCATGCCGTCGATGATGCGGACGTCGCCCACCTGCCAGAACTGCATGGCGAGACGCTTGGCGGGCTGCACGAAGATCTTGTCGTAGAGCTCGTCGAAGTACCACTTGTTCAGCAGGAAGCGGTACAGGCCGGGCACCGCGGCCGCGATCCTGGCCGGCACCTTCGGGAAGAAGCCGTAGAGGAGGACGGCGAGCACGATGCCGCTCACCGCCACCGTCAGCACCAGGTTCGGCACCCATTCGGGAACGTGGTGCATGGCTTCCATCATATGCTTGCCGGGCAGGTTGAAGATCGCGCCGTTCCAGAAGTGCTCGTAGTCGTGGCCGATGAAGTAGGGCGCGAAGACCATGCCGGTGACGACCGCGCCGGCCGCGAGCAGGATCAGCGGGATCAGCATCACCGCCGGGCTCTCATGGACGTGCTCCATCGTGTGATGGTCCGCGCGCGGCTTGCCGTGGAAGGTCAGGATCAGCAGGCGCCAGGAGTAGAAGGCCGTCAGGAAGGCCGCGACCACGCCGCAGATGAAGGCGTACATGCCGACGGCGCTATGCGCCGCGAAGGCGCCCTCCAGGATCGCGTCCTTCGAGTAGAAGCCGGCGAAGATGGGAATGCCGGCCAGCGCCAGCGAGCCGATCCACATCACCACATAGGTGACCGGGATCTTCTTCCAGATGCCGCCCATCTTGCGGATGTCCTGCTCGTCCGACATCGCGTGGATGACGGAACCCGCGCCGAGGAACAACAGCGCCTTGAAGAAGGCGTGGGTGAACAGATGGAACATCGCGGCCTGGTACAGCCCCACGCCGGCAGCGAAGAACATGTAGCCGAGCTGCGAACAGGTCGAATAGGCGATGATGCGCTTGATGTCGTTCTGCACGCAGCCGATCGTCGCCGCGAAGAGCGCGGTCGAGGCGCCCACCACCGTCACGACGCCGAGCGCGAAGGGCGCGTATTCCATCACCGGCGACATGCGGCAGATCAGGAAGACGCCGGCCGTCACCATGGTCGCCGCATGGATCAGCGCGGAGACGGGCGTCGGACCTTCCATGGCGTCCGGCAGCCAGGTGTGGAAGCCGAGCTGCGCGGATTTGCCGCAGGCGCCACCGAAGAGCAGCAGGCCGATCAGCTCCAGCGAGGGAATGCCCATGAAGGTCGCATCCACCTTCGACGAGGCGGCGGCGAAGATGGTGTCGAAGTCGAGCGAGCCGAAGGTCAGGAACGTCAGCGCCATGCCGAGCATGAAGAAGACATCGCCGACGCGGTTCACGATGAAAGCCTTCATCGCCGCGGCGTTGGCGCTTTCCTTCTCGTACCAGTAGCCGATGAGCAGGTAGCTCGCGAGGCCGACGCCCTCCCAGCCGAAGAAGAGCTGCACGAGATTGTCCGCCGTCACCAGCATCAGCATCATGAAGGTGAAGAGCGAGAGATAGGCGAAGAAGCGCGGCGGCGTCGCGTCATGCGACATGTAGCCGACCGAGTAGATGTGGATCAGCGTGGAGACGAAGGTCACCATGCCGACCATGATCGCGCTCAGCGTGTCGTAGCGGAGCGCCCAGGCGAATTCGAGCTCGCCCACATCCATCCAGGTGAAGAGGGTCACGGTGGCGGGCTGGCCGCCCATGGCGACCTGCCAGAAGGCCAGCGAGCCGCAGATGGCGGCCAGCACCATGCAGATCACGCTGGACCACAGGGAGGCCTTCACGCCGATCCAGCGATTGAGGAAGCCGCTGATGCAGGCACCAAGGAGCGGGAAGAAGACTGCGCCGACGAACATCGGGACTAACCTTTCAACGCCGAGATATCCTCGACCTCGATGCTGCCGTGGTTCCGGTAGTAGATGACGACGATGGCCAGCCCGATGGCCGCCTCCGCGGCGGCCACCGTCAGGATGAACATGGCGAAGACCTGCCCGGTGAGGTCATCCAGCCGGGACGAGAAGGCCACCAGGTTCAGGTTCACGCTGAGCAGGATCAGCTCGATCGACATCAGGATGACGATGACGTTCTTGCGGTTCAGGAAGATGCCGAAGATGCCGAGCACGAAGAGGATGGCGCCCACCGTGAGGTAGTGCGCGAGGCCGATGGTCAGCATCAGTGGTGGCCCCCGTGGTCGTCATGGGCGATGGGCGCGGGGACGACCTTCGCCGGCGGCGGCAGCGGCCGGAGGATGTCCGCCCGGGTGATGCCCTGCCCTAGCGCCGGCTGCGTCATCGCCAGCACGTTGGTGCGGGCGATCTGCACCGCGATGTCCTGGCGCTTGCTGTCATGCTTGTCGCGCAGCGTCAGCACAAACGCACCCATCATGGCCACCAGCAGGATCAGACCCGAGCCCTGCAACAGGTAGACGTAAACCGTATAGATCAGCCGCCCCAGAGACTCGGTGTTCGACACCCCGGTCGGAGTGGGCGAGAGCCGGAGATCCCCGGCATCGGCCGCGAAGGTCCAGGCGCCGAACACCATCAGCAGTTCCAGGAAGAGGATGCCGCCGATGATGGCGCCGATCGGCGCGTAGCGCTGGAAGCCGTCGCGCAGCTGCGCGAAATCCACGTCGATCATCATGACGACGAAGAGGAACAGCACCGCGACCGCTCCGACATAGACGATCAGCAGGATCATCG
>JAQGHZ010000172.1 GCA_028291485.1 Rubritepida sp.
CGCGCTGCACCGCCTGGGCGAGCCGGGCGCGCTCGTCGTCGAGGCGGAGGGCGCCGCCGCGCTGGTGGACGTCCTCCTCGCCGATGCCAGGCGCGACACGATCCTCGCCGGCCCCGGCCTGCCCCCCGACGCCACGACCCGCGACACCGTGTCGCGCCTCCTCGCGGCCGGCCGGAAGATCGTCGCCGATGCCGGCGCGCTCACCGCCTTCGCCGGAGATCCCGGCGGCTTGCGCGGCGCCGCGATCCTGACCCCGCATGCCGCCGAGTTCGCGCGCCTCTTCGGCCCCGTTGGTGAAGACCGGCTGGCCGCCGCCCGTGCGGCCGCGCGGCGCATGGGCGGCGTGATCCTTCTCAAGGGCTCCGACACCGTCGTCGCCGCGCCGGACGGCCGCGCCGCCATCAACCACAACGCGCCGCCCTGGCTCGCCACCGGGGGCACCGGCGACGTGCTCGCCGGCCTCGCCGCCGCGCTGCTCGCCCAGGGCATGCCTGCCTTCGAGGCCGCCTGCGCCGCCGCATGGATCCAGGGCGAGGCCGCCACCCGTATCGGTCCGGGACTTCTTGCCGAAGACCTTGCAGGCGCCTTTCGCGACCTCATGTAGGGATCGCGCTATGTTTCCGAATATTTCCCGGCTAACGTGAGCTGAATCCGGAGAGCGAAATGGCTGATACGCTTATTGCCGTAGCGCCTGAAACCCTGGTGGACCGCGCGCTCCGCCGCGTTACCGGCCTCTGGCGCGACATGGCGGAGCGGGTCGTCAGCCGCGGCGAGCCGGAGGATATCGCGGCCCAGATGCAGGCCTGCCTCACCGGCCGCGGTGGCGAGGTCTCCGCCCGGGCGCGTGCCGCCAAGCTGGCCGCCGCCTATCGCGCCTTCACCGAGGCCGAGCGCGTCCACTTCCTGCGCACGCTCGCCGGCTTCGACGCCGACCCGAAGGCCGTGGAGCGCGCCATCGCCGAATGGGCGGGCGCCGCCGAGGGGGCCGGAAAGGCCGCCGCCAAGGTCAAGCTGCGCCGCGCCCTGGAGAGCCCGCGCATCCGCCTGCTCTCCCAGTTCACCGGCATCCCGGACGGGATGAAGCTGCTGGTGGATCTGCGCGAGGACCTGCTGCGCGTCGCCGACACCGACCCGCTGCTCCAGGCGCTCGAAGCCGACCTCAAGACGCTGCTCACCTCCTGGTTCGACGTGGGCTTCCTCGAGCTCCGTCGCATCGACTGGAACAGCCCCGCCGCGCTGCTGGAGAAGCTGATCCGCTACGAGGCCGTGCACCGCATCGAATCGTGGGACGACCTCAAGAACCGGCTGGATTCCGACCGCCGCTGTTACGCCTTCTTCCATCCGCGCATGCCCGCCGAGCCGCTGATCTTCGTCGAGATCGCGCTGGTGAAGGGCCTCGCGGATTCCGTGCAGATCCTGCTCGACCCGCGCACCGAGGTGATGGACCCCTCGGGCGCCGACACCGCCATCTTCTATTCCATCAACAACTGCCAGCGCGGGCTGGACGGCATCGCCTTCGGGAACTTCCTCATCAAGCGCGTGGTCGAGGTGCTGGGACTGGAGTTCCGCGGCCTCAAGCAATTCGCGACGCTCTCGCCCATTCCCGGCTTCTGCCGCTGGCTGACGTCGCGTGAGGAGGCCGGCGACGCGACGCTGCTGACGAACGACGAGGTCACGGCCATCCGCGCCGCCGCCGGCGTGCCCGCCGAGGCCTCGCCGCTGGCTGCGCTGCAGCTGCTGATCTCCCGCAAGGAATGGACGCCGGAGCTGCGCAAGGTGATGGAGCCGGTGCTGATCCGTCTCGGCGCGCGCTTCCTCGCGCTGGAATCCGGCCGCAACAAGAAGCGCGCGGCCGACCCGGTGGCGCATTTCCACCTCTCCAACGGCGCGCGGATCGAGCGGATCAACTGGCGTGCCGACACCTCGCCCAAGGGCATGCGCGAGAGTGCGGGGATGATGGTGAACTACCTCTACGACCTCGATTTCATCGAGGACAATCACGAGGCCTATGCGGGCGAGGGCAAGCGCTCCATGGCGGCGGCGGTCAAGAAGCTCGCCAAGGGCTGAGGCTTCGAAAGCTGGGGTTCAGGCGCTCGCCATGTGGCGGGCATGCGCCCAGACCTCCGGGTTCACGACATTCACCGGCCGCTCGCCGCGCATGACGCGCAGCACCTCCTCGGCGGCGGCGATGCCGGTGCGCTCGACCGAGGCCGGCGTCATGCCGGCCCAATGCGGCGTCAGCAGGAGGTTGGGCGCGGCGAAGAGCGGGCTGTCCCGGGGCGGCGGCTCCTCGTTCATCACGTCGAGTGCCGCACCCCCGATGCGGCCCTCGTGCAGCAGGCGCAGCAGGGCGGCCTCGTCCAGCACGCCGCCGCGGGCGACGTTGATCAGCCAAGCGTCGGGCTTCATCCGCCCCATCATCTCCGCCGAGGCGAGCCCACGGGTCTCCTCGGTGAGCGGGCAGGCCAGGACGATGAAGTCGGACTCGGAAAAGATGCGCCCGAGATCGGCCGCCTCGACGCCCTCAGGCAGGGCGCCGCCGCTGCGCCGCATGCCCAGCACGCGCATGCCGAAGCCGAGCCCGGCGATGACAGCGAGGTGCCGGCCAATGGCGCCCAGCCCCACGATGCCGAGCGTGCGGCCCGAGAGCTCGACGGCCTGGTCCCAGGCGGCGATGGATTTTTTCCAGCCCTCGGTGCGGAAGACCCGGTCGGCCGTCTCCAGCCGCCGGCTGGCCACCATCATCTGCGCGATCACGTGCTCGGCGACCGAGACGGCATTGCCGCCTGGCACGTTGGTGACGGGGATGCCGAGCGCCGTCGCACGGTCCACGGGAATGAAGTCGTAGCCCACGCCGGCGCGGGCCACGAGGCGCAGCTTCGGGCTGCGGTCCAGCAGATCGCCCGGCAG
>JAQGHZ010000211.1 GCA_028291485.1 Rubritepida sp.
GGACACATTCCTACGCGTTACTCACCCGTCCGCCACTGACATTGCTGCCCGTGCGACTTGCATGTGTTAAGCATTCCGCCAGCGTTCGCTCTGAGCCAGGATCAAACTCTCAGGTTCATCACCATCAAACGCGCTAGCGATCTCAGGCCAACCCGCCATCCTCAACCCCACAAACCACGCCCAGTACCGACCACGCCACCTCAACCCAGACCACATCCGCAGCCAACACCAACCAGGCTCTCACCCAGCAGCGCCAACCACGCATCCACGTCCGAACCTCCGCAACATCATCCAATACCAAACCATGGCATCACATAAACGCGCACATTTCTTCTGCATCAACAGATTTACGTGTCAAACAACGATACCCGTCCCGCCGGAAACCGGCTGGATTGGGTATACCCTCTCTTTCGAGTGGGACGCGAATTCGATCGCGAAGGACGCAGACCCTAGCTAAACCGGCCAGGGTCGTCAAGCTCTTCGTGGGTCCGAACCCGCTCCGCGAGGCCAGTGCCCTGCGGTGAGCCGGTATGTATGGGTGCGACACCGAACTGTAAAGCGCCCATCCGCAAATTCGTCGCATAAGCTGCATGCGCCCGGCGAGGCTTGCCCGAATCGCGGAGCCCCGCGGGTGCGATTCTAGCCGTCGGCCCTAGCTGTCAGCACGGATGTGGTTGTCCGTGATCACCCGCCCCCATTTCGCGATCTCGGCCTCCATGAAACGCCCGCATGCTTGCGGCGTGCTCGCCACGATGTCGCAGCCCTGCTCCTCGATCTTCGCCTTCACCGCGGGCTCGTTCAGCACCAGCACCATCGCCTCGTTCATCTGGCGGACCAGTGTCTCCGACGTCCCCGCACGGCCCAGCAAGGCCCACCAGGTCGGCGCCTCGAAGCCACCGAAGCCCTGCGAGGCGAAAGTCGGGCAGCCCGGCACGTGCCGGCTCTCGGTGGCCGTCGTCACGCCGAGCGGCCGGAGGATGCCGGAGCGGATGTGCTGGCTCACGATCACGACGTTGGTCATGAACAGCGGCACGTGTCCGGCCACCGCGTCCTGCACGGCCGGCCCGCCGCCGCGATAGGGGACGTGAACCATGCTGAATCCGCCCTGCTGCTGCAGCAGCGTCGTCGAGACATGCGCGAGCCCGCCCACGCCCGAGGTCGCGTAGTTCAGCGTGTCGGGCGCCCGCTTTGCCGCCTCCACCACCTGCTGGAAGGTGTGGTAGGGCGAGGACTGATGCGCGACCATCGCCAGCGGCCCCGACGCCGCGTGGCAGACCGGGACGAAGGCCTCCATCGTCTTGAAGGGCAGGCGCATCACCGTCTCGTTGGTGGCCTGCGTGTCATAGACGAAGGTCCAGGTGCTGCCGTCGGCCGGCGCCCGCGACGCCTCGATCGCGCCGGTGGCGCCCGAGGCGCCGCCGCGGTTGTCGATGACGATCGCGCGGCCCAGCACCTCGGCCAGGCGAGGCTGGAACAGGCGGGCGATGGTGTCGGTGGAGCCGCCTGGCGGCCAGGGCACGATCAGCCGCAGGGCCCGGTCCGGAAAGCCCGCCCCCAGGCCCTGGGCACGGAGGATGGAAGGCGCCGCGAGCGATACGCCCGCGATGCCCAGAAATGTGCGACGGTCCATGGCTGGACTCCCTTTGTTATCTCAGGACGTTCGGCGATTCACATGCCGGGCGTCGCCCCGGCTGACAAGCCTGTTTCAGCTCTCGGCCCGGATGTTGTTGGCCCGGATCACCTCGCCCCACTTGGCGATCTCGGCGCGAAGGAAGGTCTCGGTCTCCGCCGGCGAGCTCGCGACGATGTCGGCCCCCTGCTCCGCCATCCGCGCCTGCACCGGCGCCTCGGAGAGCACCTGCTTCAGCGCCTGCTGGAAGCGGTTGTTGATCGCCGCGGGGATGCCGGCGGGGCCGACCATCACCCAGTAGGTCAGCGCCTCGAAGCCCGGGAAGCCCTGCGAGGCGAAGGTCGGCACGTTCGGCAGGAAGCGGCTCGGCGCGGCGGACGATACGCCGAGCGGCATCAGCCGCCCCTCGCGCATGTGGCTGAGGATGATCACGATGTTCGACATGAACAGCGGCACGTGGCCCGCTATCGCGTCCTGCAGGGCGGGGCCGCCGCCGCGGTAGGGCACGTGGCTCAGCTTGAAGTCGCCGCGCTGCTGCAGCAGCACCGTCGCGATATGCGCGAGCGAGCCCACGCCGGTGGTGGCGTAGCTCAGCGCCTCGGGCGCGGCCTTGGCCGCCTCGATCAGTTGCGCGAGATCGCGGAAGGGCGTCGATGGATGCGCCGTCAGCGCATACGGGCAGGTGCCCAGCACTGAGCAGAAGGTGAAGGCCTCCATCGTCCGGTAGGGCAGATTCATCAGCGTCTCGTTGCTGGCGATCGTGTCGTTCGCGAGCAGCCAGGTGTGGCCGTCGGGCAGCGCGCGGGCCGTCTCGCCCGAGCCGACCGAGCCCGAGGCGCCGGCGCGGTTGTCCACGATGACCGGCTTGCCCAGGATCTCCTGCAACCGCGGCTGGACGATGCGCGCCACCGTGTCATTCGAGCCGCCGGGCGGATAGGGGACGATGATGCGCACCGGCCGCTCGGGCCAGGATTGCGCGTAAGCCGGCGCCGCGAGCGCAGGCACGGCGAGCATGGAACCTAGGGCGGCGCGGCGGTTCATCTGGTTTTCTCCCTTATTGTCGGCGCGCACCAGAACATGCAGCGGCCCCCCGGCTCAAGGGGTGGTCTC
>JAQGHZ010000225.1 GCA_028291485.1 Rubritepida sp.
GGGCCTCGCCGCTGCGGGCCGCGGTCTCGAGCCGGGCGGGCACCGGCGGGACGGCGTCCACGGAACGGTCGCGCGTGCCGGTCCAGTTGTACCAGGCGACATAGGCGCCTATGGCGATCACGGCGCCCACCAGCACCACCACGCCGGCGGGAAAGCCGCGCTCGGGGACCGGCTCGGGGAAGACGAGGTCGGCCTTGCGGGCGCCCACGCCGGAGACGGCATCGCGCAGGCGGCGTACCATGTCGCCGGGATCGAGACCGAGGAAGCCGGAATAATTCCGCACGAATCCAATGGCGTAGGCGGGGGACGGAAGGTCCTTCACCCGGCCTTCCTCGAGCGCCACCAGATAGACCCGTCGGATGCGCAGCTGGGCGGCCACATCCTCGATCGAGAGACCGAGGGCGAGGCGCGCATCGCGCAGTTCCTCACCGAGCCTGGCGGCGTCCACCGCGGGGGCCTCCTGGGGGCGGAAGCGTTTCATGTCGTCGAACACGGGCCCATGGTTAGACCGTCCAGGCCGGGGGCAAAAGACCCGAAAAGCATGTGCGTGCGAATCTTCATGAGAGGCGGCGGGCGGCCCAGGCGGCGGCCGCCTGACCCACCAGCTCGGCCACGATCTCAGCCGCCGGCTGCTCGCGCGTGACCATGCCCACGCTCTGGCCGGCCATGAGCGAACCGTTCTCCACGTCCCCGTCGATGACCGCCCGGCGCAGCGCGCCGGCCCAGAAATGCTCGATGTCGAGCTGGGCCGCGTCCTTGGCCAGCTCGCCCGACTGGAAGCGTTTCAGCACGGCGGCCTGATGCTCCATGAAGCGCTTGGTGCCGGCGTTCTGCAGGGCGCGGACGGGGATGACCGGGAAGCGCTCGTCGATCTGTATGGTCGGCAGCGCATCGCGCGCGGCGCCGCGGAGGAAGGCCTTCTTGAAGTTCGCATGGGCGATGCACTCGGTCGCGCAGACGAAGCGCGTACCGAGCTGCGCGCCGGCCGCGCCCATCTCCAGATAGGAGAGGATGGCCTCCCCTCGCCCGATGCCGCCGGCCACGAAGACCGGCACGTCGGTGATGTGGGGCAGGATCTCCTGGGCCAGGACGTTCAGGCTGACCGGGCCGATATGCCCGCCCGCCTCGCTGCCCTCGATGACCAGGGCGTCGGCGCCGGAACGGATCAGTTTTTTCGCCAGCGCCAGGGCCGGGGCGAAGCAGACGATCTTGGCTCCGCCCTCCTTGGCGCGCTTGATCGCCGAGCCGGGCGGGATGCCGCCGGCGAAGACGATATGCGAGACGCCCTGCGCAATGCAGGTGTCCACCAGCTGCTCGAGCCGCGGGTGCATGGTGATCAGGTTCACGCCGAAGGGCTTTTGCGTCAGCGCCTTGGTGCCGGCGATCTCGGCGTCGAGGTGGTGCGGCTCCATCGCGCCGCAGGCGATGACGCCGAAGGCCCCGGCATTGGAGATCGCGGCCACGAAGTGCCGCTCGCTCACCCAGGACATGGCCCCGGCCAGCAGCGCGTAGCGCGTGCCGAAGAAGGCCGCGCCCCGCGCCATCAGCCGGTCGATTTCCGCGAAAGCGGCGTCAGGCGCGACGGGCGGGGCGATGTCCATCAGGCGGCATCCAGACCATAGGCGGTGTGCAGCGCGCGCACAGCCAGCTCGGTGTAGTCGGCCGCGACCAGGACGCTCACCTTGATCTCGCTGGTCGAGATCACCTGGATGTTGATGCCCTTCTCGGACAGCGCCTTGAACATGGTCGAGGCCACGCCCGCATGGGTGCGCATGCCGATGCCGACGACGCTGATCTTGGTCACGTCCGGATCGGCGATGAGCGAGCCGTAGTTCAGCTCCTCCTTCGCCTTCTCCAGGATGTCGCGCGCCCGCGGCAGGTCCGCCCGGCTGACCGTGAAGGTCATGTCCGTGTTGCCGTCCTCGCCGATGTTCTGGACGATCATGTCCACGTTCACATTGGCGTCGGACAGCGGCCCGAAGATGCGGGCGGCCACGCCCGGGCGGTCCGGCACGCGGCGGAGCGTGATCTTCGCCTCGTCCCTCGAATAGGCGATGCCGGAAACGATCGGCTTCTCCATGATCTCGTCCTCATCCACGACCAGGGAGCCTGGCTTGTCCTCGAAACTCGAAAGCACCTGCACCCGCACATTCGCCTTCATGGCGAGCTCGACGGAGCGGGTCTGCAGCACCTTGGCACCGACCGAGGCCAGTTCCAGCATCTCTTCGTAGGAAATGCGGTCCAGCTTGCGGGCCTTGGGCACGATACGCGGGTCGGTCGTGTAGATCCCGTCCACGTCGGTGTAGATGTCGCAGCGGTCGGCGTTCAGCGCCGCCGCCAGGGCGACGGCGGACAGGTCCGAGCCGCCGCGGCCCAGCGTGGTCACCCGGTTGCGGCCGGGCTCGAGGCCCTGGAAGCCGGCGACGACGGGCACCTGGCCCTGCTCCATCCGCTTGATGAGCTCCTCGCCGAGGATGCGGTCCACGCGGGCCTTGCCGTGCGCGTTGTCGGTCAGGATCGGCACCTGCCAGCCCTGCCAGGAGCGCGCCTCGACGCCGACGGCCTGGAGCGCGATGGCCGTGAGGCCGATGGTCACCTGCTCGCCGGTCGCGACCACGACGTCGTATTCCCGCGCATCGTGCAGCGGCGAGAGGTCCTGGCACCATTTGACCAGCTGGTTCGTCGTCCCCGACATGGCCGAGACCACCACGGCCACCTGGTGGCCGGCATCGACCTCGCGCTTCACCCGGACCGCAACGTTGCGGATCCGGTCCAGATCGGCGACGGAAGTGCCGCCGAACTTCATGACGATACGGGACATCGTGGTTCCTGGCCCCGTTTGCGGGCCTTGCGGTGGGAGTGGGGGCGCGTCAGATACCGGGCATGACGCAGATGAGCAACACGGCGGGCCCCGCCGATCGTGTTTACCGCGGCTCCGCCGATCGAGCGGAAGTGGCCAAGTTCGACGCGCTGGCGGGCGAATGGTGGAACCCCCGGGGCCCGATGGCGCCACTGCACGCGATGAATCCGGTGCGGATGGAATGGATCGCGCAGCGTCTCGGGCCACTTGAAGGGCTGCGGATCCTGGATGTGGGCTGCGGCGCCGGGCTGGCTTCGGAGTGGCTGGCGCGGCGCTTTGTGGCCGTCACGGGCCTGGATGCGGCGGGCGGGGCGCTGGAGGCGGCCCGGGCGCATGCCTCGGAATCCGGCGTATCGGTGGATTACCGCGAAGGAACGCCCGAGAGCCTGGAGGAAGGCGGCTTCGACGCCGTGATCGCCCTGGAGGT
>JAQGHZ010000281.1 GCA_028291485.1 Rubritepida sp.
GAAGACGATCGGGGTGATGGCGCCGCGCGCGGCCGAGGCCAGCGGCGGCACGAAGAGCCCCAGGAAGATCGCGCCCGCCAGCAGCCCGGCACCGCGCCAGGCCGACCATTCGAGCAAACGACGCATCAGTTCCAAGACATGCCACCCGACTGCCGTCGGGACAGGGCTACAGGGCAACAGGTCTCGCGACCAGATGGGCCGCCCCGTCGCGAGATCGTGCCTGACCCGATCCGCCGGAATCAAGGGGTTGCGGAACCTATCCCCGCTCCTCGCGATTCACCCACAGGCCGCGCGGTTGGTTGCGGTGTGGCGATGTTCTATAGGCTGACGGGTGTCCACCCCATCAGCCCCCCCCTCGGCGCCAAATGACTACCTCGCCCGGCTGAACCCCGAGCAGCGCGCCGCCGTCGAAACGCTGGACGGCCCCTTGCTGGTGCTCGCCGGCGCCGGCACGGGCAAGACCCGCGTGCTGACGACGCGGTTCGCCCACCTGCTCGTCACGGGCCGCGCCCAGCCGCACCAGGTGCTCTCCGTCACCTTCACCAACAAGGCCGCGCGCGAGATGCGCGAGCGCGTGGGCGCCATCATCAACCGTCCCGTCGAGGGGCTGTGGCTCGGCACCTTCCATGCCCTGGCGGCGCGCATGCTGCGCCGGCACGCGGAGCTGGTGGGGCTGACCTCGTCCTTCACCATCCTCGACACGGACGACCAGATGCGCCTGCTCAAGCAGGTGATGGAGGCCGAGGGCATCGACCTCAAGCGCTGGCCGCCCAACGGGATGATGGCGATCATCCAGCGCTGGAAGGATCGCGGCCTGACGCCGGACCGCATCCCCACCGCCGAGACCACGGACTATGCGAACAACAAGGGCGAGAAGCTCTATGCCGCCTATCAGGCGCGGCTGATCGCGCTGAACGCCTGCGACTTCGGCGACCTGCTGCTGCACATCACCGAGATCCTGCGCACCAATGCCGAGGTGCTGGAGCTGTACCACCGGATGTTCCGCTACATCCTGGTGGACGAGTACCAGGATACGAACCTGGTGCAGTACCTCTGGCTGCGGCTGCTGGCGCAAGGCCATAAGAACATCTGCTGCGTGGGCGACGACGACCAGTCGATCTATTCCTGGCGCGGCGCCGAGATCGAGAACATCCTACGATTTGAGCGCGACTTCCCAGGCGCCGTCATCGTGCGGCTGGAGAGCAATTATCGCTCGACCCAACCCATCCTCTCCGCCGCCTCCGGCCTCATCGCGCGCAACGAGGGCCGTCTCGGCAAGACCCTGCGCTCCGGCCGCAAGGACGCCTCCGGCGAGCGCGTGCGCGTCGTCTCGCTCTGGGACAGCGAGGAGGAGGCCCGCATGGTCGGCGGGCGCATCGAGGAGGCGCGGCGCGAGGGCCAGAACCTCGGCGAGATCGCCATCCTCGTGCGCGCCGGCTTCCAGACCCGCGCCTTCGAGGAACGCCTGATCACGCTGGCGATTCCCTACCGCGTCTATGGCGGCTCCAAATTCTACGAGCGGCTCGAGATCCGCGATGCCATCGCCTATTTCCGCGCCCTCTCGCAGCCCGCCGACGACCTGGCCTTCGAGCGCATCGTCAACACGCCCAAGCGCGGCCTGGGCGACACGGCGATATCAGCGCTGCACCGCCTCGCGCGCGATCAGCAGATGCCGCTGCGCTACGCCGCCGAACGCCTCATCGAGGGCGACGCCATCCGCCCCCGCCCGCGCGCCGCCCTGCGCGAGCTGCTCGAAGGCCTCAGGCGCTGGAACGCCGCGCTGGAGAAGGAAGGCCATGTCGTCGTCGCCGCCCAGGTCCTGGAGGAGAGCGGCTATGTCGAGATGTGGAAGGCCGATCGCAGCCTCGAAGCGCCGGGCCGGCTCGACAACCTGAAGGAGCTGGTGCGCGCCATGGCGGAATTCGCCACGCTCGGCGCCTTCCTGGAGCACATCGCCCTCGTCATGGACGTCGACGACGCGGCCGAGGGCGAGAAGGTCAGCCTCATGACGCTGCACGCGGCCAAGGGGCTGGAATTCGACATGGTCTTCCTGCCGGGTTGGGAGGAGGGCCTCTTCCCCAGCCAGCGCAGCCTCGACGAGGGCGGCGCGAAGAGCCTGGAGGAGGAGCGGCGGCTCGCCTATGTCGGCATCACGCGGGCCAAGCGGCTCTGCACGATCAGCCACGCGGCGAACCGGCGCATCTACGGCAACTGGACGAGCTCCATCCCCTCGCGCTTCCTCGACGAGTTGCCGGAAGCCGAGATCGAGCGGCAGGGCGCCGTGCGGCAGAAGCCGACGCTGCCCTCCTCGGTCTTCTCCGCCGGCGCGCTTTCCAGCGTCCGCCGCCCGCGCGTGATCGAGGCCGGCGCCTGGGAGGTGGACCAGCGCCCGGAACGCGAAAAGGCCTTCGCGGTGGGGACGCGCGTGTTCCACCAGAAATTCGGTTATGGCCGCGTCACGGGCGTCGATGACGACCGCCTGGACGTGGAATTCGAACGGGCCGGCGCCAAGCGCGTGCTCGATCGCTTCGTTGAACCCGCCTAGGGCCGCCCGCATGAAGAAGCATCCCGCCCAACTCGAGGCCCTCGTGCTCGACCAGCTGCCCGAAGAGGCCGTGCCCTCCTACGAGGCGGCGCTGCTGGCGGTCAGCGCCACGGTCTCGCTGTTCCGCGACGAGGCGACGGACACCTGGCGCATCGAGGCGGTGCGCGAGGCGCTGGCCGACCAGGATTGCCTGAACGCGGCGCTGGCGCTGGCGGCGGGGCTCTCGGGCCACGAGGCGGAGCTGACGCGCGGGCCGGTGGAGTCGGAAGGCTGGCTGGCGCGCACTGTCGAGGCCTTTCCGGAGCAGGCGATCGGCCGGCGCTTCCTCATCCGGCCGACGCATGTGCCGCAGGGCGTCGCCTATGGGCGCATTCCGCTGGTGCTGGATGCGGGGCTGGCCTTCGGCTCGGGCGAGCATGCCTCGACGCAGGGGTGCCTGATGGCGCTGGAGGGGCTGCACCGCGTGCCGCGGCGCGTGCTGGACGTGGGCTCGGGCAGCGGCATCCTGGCGATGGGGGCGAGCAAGCTGTTCCCGAGCGCGACGGCGCTGGCGACGGATATCGAGCCGTGGTCGGTGCGGGTGGCGGAGGAAAACGTCGTGATGAACGGGCTGAAGCGGCGGATGCGGGTGATCCTGGCGGATGGGTACCGGCATGCGGCGATCCGGGAGGGGCAGCCGTTCGACCTGATCTTCGCGAATATTCTGGCAAGGCCGTTGTGCGCGATGGCGGCGGATCTGGGGGCGCATCTGGCGCCGGGCGGAAGGGCGATCCTGGCGGGGTTGCTGGGGACGCAGGCAAGGATGGTGCTGGTGGCGCATCGACGGGCGGGGCTGGTGCTGGAGCGGCGGATCGATTTGAAGCCCTGGTGCACGTTGGTGTTGAGGAAGGGGTAAGGTGAGCCTGATCGCATCGATTGAACTCGACGCCTTGCATAATCGAAGGTATCTGACAAAAGGTATATTGATCTATCCCAACCCTTGACAGATTTGTGGTGTCTTTCAAAATGGCTTAAATCTTTTAAATTAATGCCAGGGAAAAGATTTAAGAAGATATGAGTATTTGTTGCGATATTCGTGAGTTTAGCGGCATTTTGTTTGGAGGGAGTGACTATGCCAAAATCGATAGATGTTGAATTACAAGGTACGGACGGAGTGTGGCGAATAGTTGGCGTGCATATCGCTTTGCCGCTTAAAGACAGAAAAAGACGTTGTGTTGACTGCAAAGGTCCCGTACGACTTCATTCTAGCTCTGAAGATAATAAATATGAAGCGCACGTGGAGCATCAAGTACGATGGGAAGGGTGCCCGAGATGCGATCATTATGATAAAAAAGGACTTAGACCTAATCCAAATCAAGTAAGATGAATTTCATATGCACGGAACGACGGAATAAGGCCTGCATTTGAAATATAGTGAGCGTTTATCTCTAAATTTACCTTTGCTTGGGCTTTTGGCATGCGCGCCCGTGACCTCCACATCGCCCCCGGCATCCTCCCGCCCGGCCCGCTTAACGCCATCACCGACGTCGCCGGCGTCACGGTCGGCCATGTCACGCTCATCGAGGGCGAATCCGTCCGCACCGGCGTCACCGCCATCCGCCCGCACCCCGGCAATCTCTTCCAGGACAAGACCCCCGCCGGCTTCGCGGCGGGAAACGGCTTCGGCAAATTCGCCGGTTCCACGCAGATCGACGAGCTCGGCGAGATCGAGACGCCGATCGTCCTGACCAACACCCTCTCCGTCGCCGAGGGCATCGCCGGCCTCGTGGAATGGACCCTGGCCCAGCCCGGCAACGGGCGCGTCCTCTCCGTCAACGCCGTGGTCGGCGAGACCAATGACGGCGTCGTCAACGACATCCGCGGCCGGCACGTCACCAAGCAGCACGTGCTCGACGCCCTGGAGGCCTGCGCCGGCGGCCCCGTCGACGAGGGCTGCGTCGGCGCCGGCACGGGCACCCAGGCCTTCGGCTGGAAGGGCGGCATCGGCACCAGCTCGCGCGTGCTGCCGGCCGGGCTCGGCGGCTACACGCTCGGCGCGCTGGTGCAGACGAATTACGGCGGCGTGCTGACGGTGGACGGCGCGCCGGTCGGCCGGGCGCTGGGGCAATACGACCTGCGGGACCGGCTGGACGACCGCGGCGGCGACGGCTCCATGATGATCGTCCTCGCCACCGACGCGCCGCTGTCG
>JAQGHZ010000363.1 GCA_028291485.1 Rubritepida sp.
GCCGGTCGGGGCGAAGAGCCCATTCCAGACCACGGCCTCGAAGCCCGGGATGTAGTCCGACATGGGAGGCAACTCCGGCAGCGAGGCGAGGCGGCCGTCGCCGTTATGCGCCAGCGCGCGGACCTGCGCCGCCCGGATAAAGGGCAGGATGGCCGCGCCGTCCACGAAGGCGTATTTGATCTGGCCGCCGATCAGGTCGCTCACTGCCGGGGTGCCGCCGCGATAGGGCACGTGGTTGAGCGGCGCGCCCGTGCGCAGGCGGAACAGCTCCAGCGCGAGATGCTGCAAGGTGCCGTTGCCGGGGCTGGCGCATTCCACGCCGCCGGGGGAGCGTTTCACCAGCTCGATCAGCTCCGGGACCGTGCGCGCCGCCACCGAGGGATGGACGACCAGCATGGTCGGCACCATGGCGGAGAGGAAGATCGGCTCGAAATCCCGGACCGTGTCGTAGGGCAGGCTGGGCAGGAGATACGGGTTCACGGCGAAGGCCGCGGTGTCGTGCAGCAGGGTGTAGCCGTCATTCGGTGCGCGGGCGACGACGCTGGCGCCGATCGTGCCGCCGCCGCCTCCGCGGTTCTCGATGACCATGGGCTGGCCGAGGATCTCCGAAAGCCGGTTGTAGAAGAGCCGGCCAACGGTATCGCCGCCGCCGCCGGCCGCGTAGGGGATCACGACGCGGATCGGCCGCACCGGGTAAGACTGGACCGGGTAGGACTGGGCGAGCGCGAGACGAGGCGCGGCGAGGGCTGTGAAGCCGGCGAGGGCCGCGCGGCGACGGGGCAGGGACATGGGTATCGTTCCTCCAGGCTCCGCTCTTGTCGGCGGGGCGGATGGCGGATCGTCACCGTCGGCAGAACCGGCGTCAATGAAGGCGTGGCGGGGGAGGAGTGACTCGCCTGATCTTTTCGTGGATCGCGATGGCGGGGTCATCCAGACAGTGCCGTTCACCACTGCCGCCTTCCACGCCGGGCCTTCCGAATGGAAGGGGTTTGTCGGCCTGAATCAGCATGCGATCGGGATAGAGATCGCGAACCTCGGCTTCTTCGACCAGAAGACGTCCGACGGCTGGACACGCGAAGGCCTGGGAGGCGTCTTCCGCGATCAAGAGGTTGTCGTCGCCCCCCACAAGAACGGCGGGCCGGCCATCGCCTGGGAGATTTTCCCGGACGCACAGCTCCGCGTGGTTGCGGAAATCACGGAAGCCTTGCGAAGCGCCTATCCGAGTATTCAGGAAGTGGTCGGCCACGACGACATCGCGCCCAAGCGAAAGGTGGATCCGGGCCCCGCCTTTCCAATGGCTCGCTTCCAAACCATCGGCGGGGGTGCTGCGGGGTCGGGGAGCCTGAAGGAAAACGACCATGGCCTGTTCGAGGTGATCGGGCGGGATACGCTCAACCTGCGTGGCGGTCCGGGAACGACCTTCGCTGTTCTGCAAAGTCTTCCGCCGGGAACCCAATTGCGTGTCCTGCGGGAGGACGACGACTGGGCGACGGCACCGCCGACGGCTTTGTTCACGGAGCATTTCTACGGCGCGTCGGGGGTTGAAGCCGCGCGCGACATGCTGCCGGTCTCGACTGTCCGCACGAACGCCTCCATGGCCAGGAGCCGGTCCATTGCTTCATTCCCCCGCGCCCCCGCCCAGACCGGAGGCGGCGGGCAGCTTCCGCCGATGCGGCAGGCTGGACGCGACAGGCCGGGCAAGGCGATTGTCCGGGCGTCTCCCGCCTCAATCGGCCCACATGCCGCCGTTCACGTCGAGCACCTCGCCGTTGATGAAGCCTGCCGTCTCCGCCGCCAGGAACAGCACCGCCTCGGCGACCTCTTCGGCGCGCCCCATGCGGCCGACCGGGATCATCGCCGCCAACGCGGCCGGGAAGTCCGTCGTCATGGCGGTGGCGATGGGGCCGGGTGCCACGGCATTGACGGTGATGCCGTCCGCCGCCAGCTCCCGCGCGAGGAAGAAGGTCATCGCGTGCACGCCGGCCTTGGAGGCGCCATAGGCCACGTTGCTGGCCCGCGTCTGCTCCGCCGGATCGATCCAGGGCCGGGGATTGCCGCCGTTCTTGCCGATGATGGAGCCGAGATTGACGATCCGCCCGTAGCGCTGGGCGCGCATGGCCGGGATCACGGCCTGGCAGCACAGGAAGCTGCCCTTGAGGTTGATGTCGAGGACGCGGTCCCACTCCGTCTCGGCCAGCGTCGCCGCCGGTCCCATCGAGACGATGCCCGCGACATTGACCAGGATGTCCAGCCGTCCGAAGGCTGCGAGCGTCGCCGCCACCGCGGCGTCGATCTCGGCCCGCCGCGTCACGTCCAGCGCGGCCTCGATCACCCGGCCGCCCAGCGCCGCCACCTCGGCGGCGATGCCGCCCGTCCCGGCCCGGTCCGCCAGGCAGAGCGCGGCGCCTTCCTGCGCGAAGGCCTTCGCCACCGCGCCGCCGATGGCGCCCACGGCCCCCGTGACGAGCGCGACCCGGTTCCGCAGCCGCATCAGATGTTCCGGCGCTGCGCGGCGTCCTCTCCGGCGATGCGCCCGAAGACCATCCCCTTCAGCACCGAGGTCGCGCCGGTATAGGTGCCGTAATACATCCCGATGATCTCGCCCGCGGCGTAAAGGCCGGGGACTGGCCTTCCGTCGCCGTCCACCACCCGCGCGAAGGCGTCCACCTGCAGGCCGCCGAAGGTGAAGACGTTGGCCGACATGATCGGATAGGCATGGTAGGGCGCCTCGTCGAGCGGCGTGGCCCAGTTCGACTTGACCGGCGCCAGGCCCTGCGTCGCCAGCGCGTCCAGCTCCAGGGGCCGAAAATCGCCCGGGCGGCAGGCGGCGTTGTACTCGGCGACCGTGGCCTGCAGCGCCTCTGCCGGCAGGTCGAGCGCCGCCGCCATTCCCGCGATGGAATCCGCCACGATGGGCGGCTTGTCCGTCCGGATGCCCAGCCGGTAGTTCGGGATGCGCATGTGCCGCGCATCGAGGATCACCCAGGCGATGCCGTCCCGCTGCTCGAAGATGCGCCGGGTCACGCGCTCATAGTGTGCGTCCACCGTGCCGGGCGCCTCGTCGGTGAAGCGGCGGCCGTCCTTGTTCACCAGGATGCCGTAGGGGAAGATGAAGACGGAGGGCTCGGAGATGCCGGAGCGCGGATCGATCGGCTCGGCATGGAAGCTGCCGAACTCGCCGGCGCCCGCGGCCCCGATGTCGAGCGCCATGCGGATGCCCTCGCCGCGGTTGAAGTAGCCGCCCTTGCAGATGGGGCGCAGATACACGGCGCGCGGGCCGACATAGCGCGTCATCATCTCGCTGCTGCCCTCGAAGCCGCCGCAGGCGAGCACGACCTGCCCTGCGAGGCGCACCAGCCCGTCGCCATCGCGTGCGACCAGCGCGGCCACGCGACCCTCGCCGTCCTGCTCCAGCCGGAGCGCCGTCGTCTCGTAGCGGAAGGCGACGCCGAGGCTCTCCGCCTTGGCCGCAAGCGCCTCGACCAGGGCCAGGCCGCCGCCCACCGGCAGCAGGCGTGGCTGCGACTTGGTGAGGAACTGCGTGGGTAGGAAGTCGAAGCGCACGCCGAAGCCCTTCATCCAGGCGATGGTCGGCCCCGCCTGCTCGGCGAAGGTCTGCACCACGTCGGGATCCACCACGCCCAGGGCACGGGCATAGGCGGCGCGGTCGGCGGGCGGCCGCGCGAGCTCGCCGATCAGGTCGGGATCCAGCGCGCCGCTGCCGTTCGTGGCGAGATGGGTCTCGAAATCATCGGTGACCTCCGTCTCGCTCTTCATGCGGAGATAGGCCTCGGTATAGCGGCTCTGCCCGCCCCGCTCCTCGCGCGGCGCCCGTTCCAGGACCACGACCTTCGCGCCACCCTCGGCGGCGGCCACCGCGGCCGAAAGCCCCGCCACGCCGGACCCGGCGACGACCACGTCAAAGCGTTCTTCCCGCATGAGCTGCAACTCCGTTTTCCGCCCTGCGGAACTATGGAGCGCCAGTCCTGCGATGTCCCGGCTCCGGCGGCGAAGACAGTTTTCGCGCCCGTCGAAGAGTGCTTGCCGGTGCCGGTGATCGGTGACAGACCAAAACCATCCGCGGGTACATGCGGAGGGGATGGAAGCGGAAAAGAGGCCATGGACCGGCTGCGGGCGATGGAGGTGTTCGTCAAGGCGGTGGAGGCCGGCAGCCTGTCCGGCGCGGCCACGCAGCTCGACATCGCGAATGCCTCCGTCACCACGATGCTGCATCATCTCGAGGCGCATCTGGGCGTCACGCTGCTGCACCGCTCGACCCGCCACATCCGCCTGACGGAGGACGGCGCCGCCTATTACGAGCGCTGCAAGGCCATCCTCGGTGCCATCGTCGAGGCGGAATCCAACTTTGGCGACGGCGGGCTGAAAGGCGTGCTGCGGCTGGAAGCGCCGATCGCCTTCGGCCACCTCATCATCGCGCCCTCGCTGGCCCGCTTCGCGGAACGGCATCCGGAGCTGCGGGTCGTCATCAGCCTCAGCAACGTGGTCGACAGCCTCGTCCGGCGCGGGATCGACGTGGCCATCCGCTTCGACGAGGTGGATACGGGCGACCTGGTGGCCAGGCCGCTCTACCACGGGCATCACGTGCTCTGCGCGGCCCCCGACTTCCTGAAGGCCGCGGGCGAGCCAGCGCATCCCCGGGAGATCGACGCCAAGCGCTGCCTCGGCTTCGCGGCGCAGCCGAGCGGCGCCGTGCGGCCCTGGCGCTTCCGCCAGGAGGGAGCGACATTCGAGCTGGTGCCGGACAGCAACCTCTTCTTCAACAGCAGCGACGCCCTGATGCAGACGGCCGCGCGCGGCGCCGGCATGGTCTATGTGCTGGACGTGCTGGCGGAGCAGTATCTGCGCCGCGGCGAGCTGGTGCGGCTGCTGCCGGACTGGGAGACGGACGGGCAGAGCTTCTACGCCATCTATCCGAAGACGCGTTTCACCCCGCCCAAGGTCCACGCCATCATCGAGTTCCTGTCCGGCCTGTTCCCGTCCGAGCTGATGCCGCGCGGGCCGGTGCCGATCCGGGGCCAATCCTGACAAGGAGATCGAGGGGCTCTGCCCCTCGAGCACCCCGGCAAGAACCTCGTGTTCTTGCATCTCCGATCAGTGAAAGGGTCCAGGGATTAAAATCCCTGGTGGGGGAGCGCGAGGGGGCGAAGCCCTATCGCTTCTACTCGATCCGGATATTCGCCGCCCGCACCACCTCGGCCCAGCGCGTCTGCTCCTCGGCCATGAAGCGCATCGTCCCGGCAGGATCGGCCGCGATGATTCGCGCCCCCGGCAGCCTGGCCGCGTCCTCGGG
The DNA here is from genome assembly GCA_028291485.1 of Rubritepida sp. Classification (GTDB taxonomy): domain Bacteria; phylum Pseudomonadota; class Alphaproteobacteria; order Acetobacterales; family Acetobacteraceae; genus Roseococcus. The sequence continues at coordinate 5,312 of JAQGHZ010000363.1, forward strand.
AGCGCGCAGCGCCTGCGAGTAGACCTCGTTCTGCCGGGCGACCACCGC
>JAQGHZ010000394.1 GCA_028291485.1 Rubritepida sp.
CGGATCGGCACGCGCGCGGCCGTCATCCTGATCCTGATGTTTTCCGTCCTCGCCTTCCTGGCCGGCAACTCGCTCTTCCTGCTGTCCCGCCAGGGCGCGATCATCGAGGAGATGGGCGTGCGCGACCGCGCCGCCATCGAGGCCGTGGACGACTTCTCCAACGACGTGGCCGATTTCGCCCAGGGCTTCGCCGCCGTCCTGGCCGGCGTCCTGCCGCCGACGGTCACCGCCATCCGCATGCAGCGCAACGCCGAGGGCATCATGGAGAGCTTCGACCTCCTGTTGTCCATCGTCGGCAACAGGATCGACGCCATCGCAGCGGCCGGCGCGCGCGACATGCGCGCCCGCCTGCCCGACCTCGGCGAGCGCACCCGCGACGCCTTCGCCCGCCGCCAGCGCGACCAGTACGCGCCGCTGCAGGAGGAGTGGCTCGACATGGTGGTGGCCTTCAACCGGCTCTCCAGCGACGCGCGGGCGATCGCGAAATCCGACGCGGACGCGAACCTGCACCGCGCGCACCAGCTCCAGGAGGAGGGGCGGCTGCTGACCTATGTGGCGGCCGGCGTCGGGCTGCTCGGGCTCGTGCTGGTGTGGTTCGTGCTGGTGCTGCTGACGGCGCGGCCGCTCTCGCGCCTCGCCGGCACCATGCAGAAGCTCGCGCATGGCGAGGCCGAGGTGGAGGTGCCGGGCGCCGACCGCGCCGACCAAGTGGGCGAGATGGCCCGCGCCGTGGAGGTCTTCAAGACGAACCTCGGCAATACCAACCGCCTGATGGAACAGGCGCTGGAAGGCGCGCGGCGCACCGCCGTCGTGACCACCCAGGCCAGTCAGGCCATCGGCCAAGTGAGCGAGGGCGCGATGACCCAGCTCGCCGAGCTCCGGCAGGTCTCGGACGCGCTGGGCCATACGACCGAGGCCGTGGCCGATGTCGGCCGCAGCACGCAGCGCGCCCGCGACACGGCCTCCGAGGCGCAGTCGCTGCTGGGCGAGAGCCTGGAGAAGGTGCGGCAACTCATCGAGACCGTGGACGCGGTGGGCGAGGACACGGAGCGCGTGACCCGCATTGCCGGCACCATCGCGAAGATCGCGACGCAGACGAACATCCTGGCCATCAACGCGGCCATCGAGGCCGCCCGCGCGGGCGAGCACGGGCGCGGCCTCGCCGTCGTCGCCGAGGAGGTGCGGGCGCTGGCCGCCAACACCGAGGCGCTGGCGCAGGAGATCGCGGACGTGGTGCTCGCCGCCGGCCGCCGCACGCGCGAAGGCGCCGGCACCGCCGCCGCCGTGGGCGAGGCCATGGATGATTTCGAACGGCTGACCGGGGAGAGCGCGCGGCTGGCCGCGGCCATCGCCGTCGCCATGGAAGAGCAGCAGACCACCGTCGCCTCGCTGGACGAGCGGGTGGCGGTGCTGACGCGGATCGGCCAGTCCAACGCGACGGCCGCGGAGGAAATCACGGTGACGATGATCGACCTGTCCCGGCTGGCGAGCGAATCGCGCAGCGCGGTGGAGAGCATGGCGGCCCGCCCGGAATGACAGCCGAAATCCTTGTGGTGGACGACAGCAGCTTCAACCGGCTGCTGCTGAAGCGGCGCTTGGCCGAACTCGGCTATGGCGAGCCGGCCATGGCGGTGAACGGCGTCGAGGCGCTGGCCGCCATCGCGAAAAAACCCTTCGACGTGGTGCTGCTCGACCTCGAGATGCCGGAGCTCGACGGCATCGGCGTGCTGGAGCGGCTGCACGGCATGCCGAACCCGCCGCCGGTGATCGTGATCTCGGCGCAGACGGAAATGTCGGGCGTCATCCGCTGCATCGAGCTCGGCGCGGAGGACTACCTTCCGAAATCCTTCGATCCGCCGCTGCTCAAGGCGCGCCTCCAGGCGGTGCTGGAGAAGAAGCGGCTGCGCGATCTGGCAGCCGAGCGGCTGCGCGCGCTGGAGGCGGAGCTGGAGAGCGCCCGGCAGGCCCAGCTCTCGCTGGTGCCGCGCGATTTCGCGGGGCTGTCGCGGGGCCGCCTTACGGTCTCGGCACATATGGAGCCGGCGCGCGAGGTGGGCGGCGATCTCTACGACATGCGTTGGGTCGGCCAGCGGCACCTGATGTTCGTGGTGGCGGATGTGGCCGGGAAGGGCGCTTCGGCGGGTCTCACCATGGCGCGGACCATGGGGCTGATCCGTGCGGGCGTGCGGCTGGCGGATGCCAAGGGCGAGGTGCCGGATCCGGGCGAGCTGATGGCGCTCGCCAATGACGATCTCGCCCTCGACAATCCGGAGATGACCTTCGTGACGGCCGCGCTGGCGATCCTGGACGCGGAGACGGGGGAGGGGCGGATCTGCGTGGCGGGGCACGAGGCGCCGCTGCGGCTTTCGGCCTCGGGCGTGCAGGTGATGGGCGGGTATTCCATCCAGCCGGCGCTGGGCGTGATCGAGGAGTTTCCCTATTCCAGCGCGCCCTTCGCGCTGGCGCCGGGCGAGGCGATGCTGCTGCTGACGGATGGCGTCACCGAGGCGCAGGACCTGGCGGGCGACCTGTTCGGCAAGGATGCGGTGCTGTTCGCGCTGGGTTCGCTTGTGGAGCCGAAGGTTGCGATCGACGTGTTGCTGGCGGCCGTGGCCGACTTCGTGAAGGCGGCGCCTCCGGC
>JAQGHZ010000410.1 GCA_028291485.1 Rubritepida sp.
TCGCGGCGGCGGCGGCGGTGGGCGGCGATGAGGAGCCAGGCCATGCTTCGGACGACAATTTTCGGCGGCCTGGCCGCCCTACTGCTCCAAACGGCCGCCTTCGCCCAGGTTCCGGCGCCGGAGCCCGCGCCCGAGCGGCAGGAAGCGCCGCGCCCCGTCCCGCCACAATCCTTCCCGACGCCCGAGCAAGGCTTCACTGCTCTCGTCGCCGCGCTGCGGGCGCGCAACACGGCGGGTACGATACGTATCCTCGGCAGCACCGGCGCCCGCTTCATTCGTTCCGGTGATCCCGTGGCGGACCAGAACGCGCGGAATCGCTTTCTCTCGGCCTATGACGCGAAGAACGAAATCCTCAGCCCCGGCCCCGGCCGTGCGGTGCTGCAGGTGGGTGATGACGGCTGGGTCTTGCCGATCCCGATGCTCCAGCACGGAACCGGCTGGCGCTTCGACGCCGCCGCGGGCGGCCAGGAGATTGCCGACCGTCGGATCGGGCGCAATGAGCTCGACGTCATCGAGACGCTGCGCGCCATCGCCGACGCCCAGGCCGAATATGCCCGGACGGCGGGGCGGCAGGGTGCCTTGCAGGCCTATGCCCGACGCTTCTTCTCCTCCCCCGCCCGGCAGGACGGCCTCTATTGGCCGACGAGGGAAGGCGAAGCACCGAGTCCGCTCGGCCCCTTCGTCGCGGCGGCGAGCGCAGAAGGCTATTCCCGCCGCACTGGCGAGCCGTCGCAGCCCTATCACGGATATCTTTTCCGTATGTTGGAATCGCAGGGGCCGCACGCGGTCGGAGGCACCGCGGATTTCGTCGTGACCGGCCGGATGATCGGAGGCTTCGGCGTCATCGCTGTTCCCGCGCGCTACGGCATCTCGGGCATCAAGACTTTCATGATCAGCCATGACGGCGTGGTCTACGAGAAGGACCTTGGCCCCGACACGGAGCGGGAAGCACGAATGATCAGGACCTTCGATCCCGGACCCGGCTGGACGAGGGCGGCGGAATAGCGCCGCGCCGAAAAGCGCCAAGGACCCCAGGTCTGCGGCACAACGAGCGCCTCTTCAACGGATCCATGCGGGGAGACCCCGGCCATCCCCGGCGAAAAGCCTGCATCCAGCAGGGGCGATCCAGCGGACAGAGCAGAGCGGCGCCGCTGGATCGCCCCTGCCGGGAAGGCGCGAAGGAACGCATGAGCGTCCTTCCACCGCCTTGAGTCGCCGGCCGCCGATGATTCCGCGGGCCGGTCCCATCCGTAGATGCCCGTCCATGTCGCCGCTATCCGATTCCCGCCTCCGCATCAGCTGGACCAGGGGCGTCATCAGCCGTTTCGACGGCGACGGCTATCCGCACGAAGAGCGCGCGCAGTTTCCGCCAGAAATGGCCGCAGAGCACGATGAAGTTTCCCAGCAGCACTTCACCCTCCCTGCCGCAGCGCGAGCAGCGGGCGCAGCGCATCCGTCGTTCCGATCAGCATGATCTCCACGCCGACGCAAAGCAGAAGAAAGGCCGAGAGCCGTGTCACCACCCGCGTGCCTTCCGCGCCGACGACACGCGCCAGGAAGCTCGCGCCGCCATAGGCATTGAGGATCGTCAGCGCGATCGCCACCGCCACGAAGAGCGACACGATCGAGGACAGCAGAAAGGACTCGGCCTCGCTGGATCGCACGGCGCCGAGCGCGATCGCCGCGGCAATCGTGCCTGGCCCGGTGGTGAGCGGGATCGTGAGTGGGAAGAATGCCGCCCGCCTGACGCTCTCGTAGTTGCCCGTGGCGCGGGAGCTGCGGCCGCCGTCATTCGGCACCTCGTTCAGCATGGTCCAGCCGGCATGCGCGACGACGAGCCCTCCCGCGATTCGCAAGGCCGGCAAAGATATTCCGAAAAATCGCAGGATCGCCGAACCCGCGAACAGCGACACCAGCAGTACGATCAGCGCATTGATCGCGATGCGCTTGGCGATGCGCCGGCGCTCCGCCTCGGACAGCCCCACCGTCCGATCGAGAAAGACGAAGGCGAGGCCGTAGGGGTTGATGATCGCGAACAGCGTGCCGAAGCCGAAGATGAAATCGCCCACCATGCGCGAGAGTACAAAACCGTCCATCGTTACCTCCGGCGCCAGGCGTTATCCGGCAATCACTCCCACGATGATCGTGCCCCAGGTGGTAAGAAGGATATGGCCGATCGGGACGGCCGGCGCGAAACCCAACACGGCCACGGGGCTGCCGGATCGGTCCTGCACGGCGGCCATCGCGGCAGTCATGGTCTGTGCGCCGGCGAGGCCGCCCAGTAGCAGGATCGGGTTCATGCGCAGCACGTAGCGGCCGAAGTAGAGCCCCACGATCAACGGCACCAGCGTGACGACCATGCCGCCGAAGAGCAGGCCGATGCCCGCCTCGGCCACGGATGAGAAGAAGATGGGCCCTGCATGCAATCCGGTCATTCCCACGAAGGCCGCGAGGCCGAGGGCCGTCATCAAGGCCACGGCGCCATCCGGAATCCTCCCGAATAGCGGGTGCCGCGTGCGCATATGCCCCACGACCAGCCCGGCCAGCAGCGTACCGACGCTGGTGCTCAGCGAAATCTTCATGTCCCCGATCGGGAAGGTGATGAGCACGCCCGCCAGGCCGCCCAGGAAGATGGCCAGGCCCAACACGATGAAATCCGTGGTCGCCGTTGGCGCGACGATCGTGCCGATCTGGCTTGCGGCGCGCGCGACCACGGGCTCCGGCCCCACGAGGCGCAGCAAGTCGCCGCGTTCCAGCACAAGGCCAGGGCTTAGCGGCAAGTCCAGGCCGCCGCGACTGACTCCGCGGAGATAGAGGCTGCGCGCCCACTCCATCCCGCTCGCCTCCTCGACCCGGCGCCCGGCGAGCTCCCGGCTGGTCAGCAACACGTCCACAAGGCTCACGGGAATGTCGAGAAGTTCGCCATCCTCGACTTCCTCGGCATGAGCGCCGACGAGGTCCACCAGGAGATCCCGCCGGCCCGCGAGCACGACGATGTCGCCGGCCGCCATCACCAGATTCGGCACGGATTCCAGGATATCATCGCCGCGCCGGACACGCTGGATGAAAAGGCGGTGCTCCGCGAAACTCGCCTCGGCGGCCGCGACACTGAGGCCGATATAGGGGGAGTTGTTCCGGAGACGGTAGGCGCGCCCCTCGAAGCGCCGCCACACCGAAGCCGTCCCCGGAGCTTTCCTGACGATGCCGAGCTCACGCTCCAGCGCCAGGGCTTCGGCCCGCAGGTCGATGTTCAGAAGCCTCGGGCCCGCGAGGCTGCAAAACAGGATCACTCCCAGCGCGCCGAAGATGTAGCAAACGGCATCCGCCACCGCGATATGGGCCACGAGGCGTGCCCGCTCGGCTTCCGGCAGGGAGAGGGCGTTGATCGCTTCCGTGGCGGTGCCCATGGCCGGGCTTTCGGTAAGTGCCCCCGACACGAGACCAGCCGCGAAACCCGCATCGAGGCCCAGCGTCTTGGCCACCAGGATCGCCGTCAGCAGGCCTGTGACGCAGCAGGTGATCGCGAGCAGCGCCGGCTTCAGCCCGTCTCGTTTGAGCGCCTGCATGAATTGCGGCCCGACCGAATAGCCGATGCCGAACAGGAACAGCAGGAACAGGAAGGATTTGGTCATGCCCGAAACGGGCACATCGGCGAATTGCCCGATCAGGATGCCTGCGAAGAGCGAGCCGGTCACCGGCCCCACGCCAAAACCACCGATCTTCACCTTGCCGATCGCGTATCCAATGCTGATGACCAGGAACAATGTGAGTTCGGGATACCTGACGAGAAACGCCTCGAACCACATCATTCCTGGCCCCCTTTGGTTGGGTTATTGGGCGAGAAGCATTGCGAAGTAACCGAACACCGTGAGCAGGACGCCGGAGACGGCGTAGGCCACAGGAAAGCCGATCCACGGCACGTTGGACTGGATCTCGACCGCGGCCTCGCGGCAGGGGCCGCTGTGGCTTCGGGCACCGGCCACACCGCCCATCAGCACCGCCGGGTTCATCTTGAACACGTGGTAGCCGATGGCCCAGACGATGATCGGCGGGATGGAGCAGGCGATGAAGCCCACCACGAAGATCTTCAGCGCCAGGATGCCGGTGAGCTGGGCGAGCAGGGAATTGCCGGCGTTGATGCCCACGATGGCCACGAAAACGATCAGCCCCAGATCCTCCAGCACATTGCGGGCCGCGGCGGGCGTGTTGCCGAAGAAGCGCAGGCGGGAGGACAGCGAAGACACGATCACGCCCGAGACCAGCAGCCCGCCCGCATTGCCGAGGCCGACCTTGGCGCCGAAGGCCGGGAACTCGATCTGGCCGATCAGGAAGCCCAGGATCATGCCGAGCGAGAGCGTCAGCAGGTCCGTCGCGGTGGAGGGCCGGATGACCCGGCCGAAGGCCGCACCGATCTGGCTCACCGCGCTCTT
>JAQGHZ010000412.1 GCA_028291485.1 Rubritepida sp.
CCCGCGCCGCCAGGATGGGTTGCGTGGAGGGATCGGCCAGCGCGTCCGTGAAGAGGTGCCCCAGCTGGTCCACCAGCTCCGGCGACATGCCGGCGGGGCCGACCAGGCCGAACCAGTTGTTCATGTCCAGCGCCGGATAATCGGCGGTCAGCAACGGCATGTCCGGCACCAGGGGGCTGGGTTTCGTCGCCGCGAGCGCGAGGCCGCGCACCTGTCCGCCGCGGATCAGCTCCACCACCTCGGCGATGTTCGCGAACATCAGGTCGATGCGCCCGGCCGCGACGTCGAGCGTGGCCGGCGCGCCGCCGCGATAGGCGACATGGACGAAGCGCAGCCCGGCCTCGGCCCCGAAATGCTCGGCGGCCAGCTGGTTGGTCGAGCCGTTGCCCGTGCTGGCATAGCTGAGCTCGCCGGGGCGCGAGCGGGCGCGGGCCACGAGGTCGGCGACGGTGCGGTCCGGCGAGCTGGCCGGCACGATCAGCGCCATCGGCGTGCCGCAGAGGTTGCAGACGGGCGTAAGGTCCCGATCGAGGTCGATCGGAATCTGCGAGCCGGGCACCGCCGGCGCCACGCTCATCATCCCCATGATGGCGGAGGCGAGCACCGTGCCGTCCGGCGGGGAGCGCGACGCCGCCTGCGCGGCGAGAAAGCCCAGCGCGCCGCTGCGGGTCTCGGCGATGATCAGGGGCCCGCCGCGCCGCGCGACGGCATCCGCCGCGATGCGCACCGACTGGTCCACGGCGCCGCCCGGCGCGAAACCGACCAGCACGCGGATGGGCCCACGCTGTTGCGCGATCGCAGGCGTTGCAAGCAGCGGGGCGGCGAGGAGCAGACGGCGTCGTATCATGCAAGCTCCACCACGAGATTGCCGCAGGCTTCCAGCGTCGCGCGCGAGCCGGGCGGCAGCAGCAAGGTGGACATGCCGTCCTCCACCACGGCGGGGCCGTCGATCCCCTGCCCCGCGCCCAGCGCCTCACGACGGAAGGCGGGGACCTCCTGCACGGCCTCGCCGAAGCGCACGCGGCGCATGGCTGATGGCGTGACGCTGCCCGTCGCGGCCACCGCAGGGTCGAGGCGGCCATCGCCCGTGGCGGCGGTGACGGCGAGGCGGATATTCACCACCTCGATGGTCGCGACAGGCGGGACGCCGGCGAAGACCTCGCGATAGGCCGTCTCGAAGAGCGCGCGGATGGCGGCAGGGCTCGCGGAATCGTACGGCCCGGACGGCAGCGCCGTCACCAGCTCATGGCCCTGGCCAGCGAAGCGGAGGTCGGCGGTGCGCTCGATCCTCACCTCCGCACCGAGGCCAAGGGTGACGGCGATGATCTCGCGCGCCTCGGTTTCCAGGATTTCGAAGCGCGCTTCCAACTCCTCCGGCGGCAGCGAATCCAGCGCGCGCGCCAGCGTCGTCACGCGATCCACGCGCGCCGGCGCCAGCAGCATGCCGAGCGCCGAGGCCACGCCGGCCGCGGGCGGACAGATCACGCGCTTCAGGCCCAGGCGTCGCGCCACCTCCGGCCCGTGCAGCGGCCCGCCGCCGCCGGTGACGAGCAACGCATGGTCGCGGCCCTCGCCGCCGTGCTCGGCCAGATGCACGCGCGCGGCGGCGGCCATGGTCTCGTTCACCACGGCCTGGATGCCGGCGGCAGCGTCCTCCATCGCCAGGTCGGCGGCGGTGCCGAGCGCGGCGAGCGCCGCCTCGCTGGCCGCTGTGTCGAGCCGCATGGTGCCGCCCGCGAAGCCCGCCGCGTCGAGGCAGCCGAGAGCCAGGTTGGCGTCGGTCACCGTCGGCTCCGTGCCACCGCGGGCATAGCAGACCGGTCCGGGGGCGGAGCCCGCGCTGCGCGGCCCGACCTTCAGCAGGCCGAGCGGATCGAGTGCCGCGATGCTGCCGCCACCCGCGCCGATCTCGATGAGCTCCACGGCGGAGATGCTGAGGGGCAGCCCGCTGCCGGTGGTGAAGCGCCGTTCGCGCGCGGCCTCGAACTTATGCGCCACGCGCGGCACGCCATCCCGCACGACGGCGAGCTTGGCGGTGGTGCCGCCCATGTCGAAAGCCAGCAGGTTCGTGGCGCCGCTGCGCGCGCCGAACACGGCGGCCGCCAGGGCCCCCGCGGCAGGGCCGGATTCCAGCAGGCGCACCGGGATACGCTTCGCCTCGTCGATATGCGTGAGCCCGCCATTGGACAACATCAGGAAGAGCGGCGCGCCGATGCCCAGCGCCGCGATCTCGGCCGCCATCCGGTCCAGGTAGCCGGAGGCCAGCGGCTTCACATAGGCGTTGGCGACGGTGGTCGAGAGCCGCTCGTATTCGCGGATCTGCGGCGAGACGTCGCTGGACAGCGAGAGGTGCAGGCTCTGGTGCCGGCGCGCGATCAGCGCCGCCGCCTGCCGTTCGTGCTCCGGATTGGCATAGGAATGCAGGAAGCCGATGGCGAGCGAGGTGACGCCGGCCTCGACCAGCTTGTCCGCGGCCGCCAGCACCGAGGCCTCGTCGAGTGCGATCTCGACGCTTCCATCCGCCCGCAGGCGCTCCTTCGCCTCCAGCCGCCAGGCGCGGCGCACCAGCGGCGCGGGCAGCGGCAGGAAGAGGTCGTAGATCTCGTATTTCCGCTCGTGGCCGATCTCGAGGATGTCCCGGAAACCCTCGGTGGTGAGCAGGCCCGTCGGCGCGCCGCGGCGCTCGATCAGCGCGTTGGTCAGCAGCGTGGTCGCATGCACGACCCGGCCGATCCGCGCGGGCGCGACCTTCTCGCGGTCGAGCAGCGC
>JAQGHZ010000450.1 GCA_028291485.1 Rubritepida sp.
AGCCGAAGACATTGCGCGTCGGGTTGCCCCAGGGCGTGCAGTGATAGGTCTGGTTGCCGGCCAGGAAGTCGAGGAACAGAGGCGAGTTGCCCATGCGCCACTTGGTCTTGCCCTTGTTGCGCGAGAAGACGTCTCGGAACAGCTCCTTAGTCTTCTGGCGGTTCAGGAAGTGCGTCTGGTCGGGGGCGCGCTCATAGGCGTAGCCCGGGCTCAGCATGATGTTGTCCACGCCCATCGCCGTCACGTCGTCGAAGAACTTCGCGGTGCGCTCGGCATGGGCGTTGTTGAAGAGGGTGCAGTTGATGGCAGTGCGGAAGCCGCGCGCCTTCACCTTCTTCAGGGCCTCGACTGCGCGGTCGTAGACGCCTTCCTGGCTGACGGCCCAGTCGTGCTGCGCTTGGTCGCCGTCCAGGTGGATGTCCCAGATGAAGCGCGGATGCGGCTTGTAGGCGTCCATGCGCTTCTCGAGCAGGAGCGCATTGGTGCAGAGGATGACGATGCGGCCCTGGGCCAGCAAGCCTTCTACGATCTGCGGCATTTCCTTGTGCAGCAGCGGCTCGCCGCCGGCGATCGCGACCACGGGCGCGCCGCAGTCCTCGGCGGCGGCCAGGCAGTCGTCGACCGAGAGGCGCTTGTTCAGGATGGCGTCGGGATAGTCGATCTTGCCGCAACCGGCACAGGCCAGGTTGCAGCGGAACAACGGCTCCAGCATGAGAACCAGCGGGAAGCGCTTGCGCCCGGCGAGCTGCTGCTTGACCACATAGGCCGCAACCTTCGCCTGCTGCGCGAGGGGAATACCCATACCGAATCCGCTCCAGGGCTAATAACGAACTCAACGACCTAGCACAGGCTTTGCTGCGCTGCGAGCGTGCCGCGCGCAAGGCTGCCTCGCCCTTGCGGAACGGGCGGGCGACCACATCTTCCGCCTTCCCTAAATCCTCGCCGGGGCCAAAACTTGCCGCCCGGGGTCCGGGCGGATAAGCAGCGCCTCGGGGGCGATCTCCCCGCCCCCCGCAGATCGGAGCCCAATCGCCTTGAGCACCGCCGACGCCGCCACCATCGCCGCGGCCGACCACGCCGCCCGCCACTGGCAGAGCCCCGAGCCGGGCCCCCTCGTGATCGGCTCGGAGGCGCACAAGCACGCCGTCTGCAAGATGTTCGAGGACACCTTCAACCCCTACAAGCCCTCGGTCATCCCCTGGCCGAAGCTGGACGAGGTCACCCTCAACCGCATCACCAGCCTACCCATCTGGGACATCGCGGTGCAGACCGAGGGCAAGGCCCGGCTGCGCATGGCCGCCTATGCGGCGACCATCACCGACCCCGAGATGCGCGACACCATCGCCCGCAACGGCTGGGAGGAGAATCGCCACAAGGAGGTGCTCTCCAAGCTGGTCGAGGCCTATGGCATCCCGCTGGCGGTGGAGCCGGAATACGTCCAGCCGAAGGATCCGGAATGGGCCTATATGGTCACCGGCTTCAGCGAGTGCGTGGACAGCTTCTTCGCCTTCGGCCTCTTCGCCATGGCGCATAAGTCCGGCCTTTTCCCCCCCGAACTGATCGAGACCTTCGAGCCCGTGATGCAGGAGGAGTGCCGCCACATCCTGCTCTTCGCCAACTGGCTCGCCTGGCATCGCCGGAACATGCCCTTCTGGCGCCGCCCCTTCTTCGAGATGCGAGTCTGGGCCGTCTGGGTCTTCCTGGGATGGGAGCGCATCGGCCTCGCCAGGAGCATGGACGGCGAGGGCAAGGAGCAGAAGGTGGACAACAACTTCACCGTGAACGGCTCCAAGGCCGTGGCGGACCAGGACATCTCGCTCGGCGAGATCATCGACCTCTGCCTCGCCGAGAACGACCGCCGCTTCAGCGGCTACGACCGGCGGCTGCTGCGCCCGACCACCACGCCCTGGATCGCGCGACTCGCACGCCGCTTCATCCGCACGCCCAAGCCGCAGGGAGCCCCGGCATGAGCCGCATGGTCGCCGGGTCGGAAGAGCACAAGAACCTCTTCTGCCAGCAGTTCATCGACACGCACCTGACCTTCGACCCGGAGCAGCTCCCCTGGCCGGAGCTGAACGAGGTCGAGCTCGCCCGCCTGCGCGCCGTGCCCTTCTGGCAGGAGGTCTACCACACCGAGCGCCGGGCCGGCGCCATCGTGGCCGCCTTCACCCCCCAGATCGAGGACCCGATCGTGCGCGAGGCCGCGCGCATCCAGGGCGTGGAGGAGACGCGGCACGCCAAGCTCATCCGCGTGCTCATCGACAAGTACGGGCTGAACGCCACCGAGCAGCCGCTCGAGACCTTCCCGGACGATCTCGAGAAGGCCTTCATCGATTTCGGTTTCGGCGAATGCCTCGACGCCTTCCTGGGCTTTGGCGCGTTCAAGACGGCGAGGGAATCGGAGTTCCTGCCGGAAGTCATGTTCGAGATCTTCGATATCCTCATGGACGAGGAGACGCGCCACATCGTCTTCTTCATCAACTACATGGCCTGGCGCGAGCGCCAGCGGGGCCTGATCGCGCCCCTGCGCGCGCTGAAATCCACCATCTTCTACGGCCGCGCCGTCGGCCGGCTGAAGGGCATGGTCGGCCGCGGCCAGGAGATGAACGATGGCAAGGACTTCAACGTCACGCAGTCCGGCGTGTTCCTCGACGGGTTCAACTTCACGAAGTTCGTGGAGGATTGCTACCGGGAGAACAGCCGCCGCATGGCCATCTTCGACCCCGACCTGATGCAGCCCCGGCTGCTGCCCGCCATGGCCGGCCTTGCGTTGCGCGGGCTGCGGCTTTGGGATCTCGGCGCCCGTCAGCTTCGCCGCAAGCCGGCCTGAGGCGCCGATGGTGTCCGGGGCGATGGCGGGGCTGCTGGCGGCGTTCAACCTCGCCGCCCATGCAGGGCTGTTCGGTGGACTGGCCTTCCTCGCCGTCGTGGCGACGCCGCTCGCGCAGCGTCTGCCCGGCGAGCAGTCGCTCGCGCTGACGGCGCGCACGCAATCCGCCATCCGGCTCTTTGCCCTGGTGACGGTCGGCTTCGCGCTGGCGGAGGCGGGGATGATCGGCTTCCTCTTCGGCATCGTCCCGCCCTTGGCCACGATGATCCCGGCGATCACCGGGTTGATCGTCTTCGCCCTGGTGCCGCCCACCGGCCCCTCCCCCATCCGCGCCACGGCCCTTGTCCTGCTGGCCGCCGCGGCGATTGTCGCGGCCTTCGCCCGCGATGCCGCGCCCTGGTTCGGCCCGCGCGAGCTGGCGGGGCTGCTGACCGAGGCCGGGCTGGGCCTCTGCCTCGGCGCGCTGCCGGTGCTGTGGATGGCGCTGCGCGCACCCTGGCCGGCCTCCGTCGCGCAGCTCGTGGGCGTGCGGCACCTGGGACTGGCGCTGCCGGGCCTCGCGCTGCTGGTCGCCGCCG
>JAQGHZ010000458.1 GCA_028291485.1 Rubritepida sp.
GCCCGGTTCTCATACGGACCTCCCGGCCCTAGGCTCCGGGGCGAGGAGAACGCCAAATGCTCGAAACCATGCTCGACATCCCCACGCGCGACGGCGCGATGGAGACCTTCATCGTCCGGCCGGAGCGCGACGGCCCGCACCCCGCGGTGCTCATGCTCATGGACGCGCCGGGCATCCGCGAGGAGCTGCACGACATGGCGCGGCGGCTGGCGAGCGTGGGCTATTACGTCGTCCTGCCGAACCTCTACTACCGCGCCGGACGTGACTCCAAGTTCGGCCCGGGCGTGCTGCAGAAAGACGATCCCGAGCGCGACCGCATGCGCGCCATCCGCACTAAGATGACCATCCCGCCGGTGATGCGCGACGTGGCCGACATGCTCGTCTTCCTCGACACCCAGGCCGAGGTGGAGCCCGGCCCCGTCGGCGTCCATGGCTATTGCATGAGCGGTCCCTACGCGCTCGCCGCCGCCGCGCGCTATCCGGGCCGGATCGCGGCTGCCGCGTCCTTCTATGGCACCTGGCTGGTCAGCGATGCCGAGGAGAGCCCGCATACGACATTCGGCCGAGGCCGGGCCGAGCTCTACATCTCCTGCGCCGAGCATGACGAGCTCGCGCCGCTGCCCATGGTGGCGGAGTTGCAGAAGCTCTTCGACGCCTCGGACGTGGACGGCGAGCTGGAGATCAGCCCCGGCGTCCATCACGGCTTCGCCTTCCCGCAGCGCTGGTGCTACGACAAGCCCGCCGCCGAGCGGCATTGGGAGCGGCTGATCGCGCTGTATCGCCGCCGGCTGGGATGAGCGGTCTCCAGCGCTTCCTCGACGCGCAGGACGGCACCTATGCGGCCGCGCTGGCGGAGCTGAAGGCGGGACACAAGCGCACGCACTGGATGTGGTTCGTCTTTCCGCAGATGCGCGGGCTGGGGCATTCGTCCAACGCGCAGTTCTACGGCATCGCGTCGTTGGACGAGGCGCGCGCCTATCTGGCGCATGAGGTACTGGGGCCGCGACTGCGGGACTGCACGCGGGCCGTGCTGGACGTGCAGGGGACGTCGCTCGAAGCGATCCTGGGCGGCGTGGATGCCCGGAAATTCCGGTCGAGCATGACGCTCTTCCTTCGCGCTTCGGGTGACGCCCTCTTCCGCGAAGCGCTGGATCGCTATTGCGACGGCATCGAGGACGAGGCGACGCTCGCGCTTCTTTAAGCGGCCCAGAAGTACCTGACGATGTGGAAGAAAAGCGGCGCGGCGAAGGTCAGCGAGTCGATGCGATCGAGCACGCCGCCATGGCCTTCGATCACGTAGCCCCAGTCCTTCGCGCCCAGGTCGCGCTTGATCGCCGAGAGGACGAAGCCGCCGAAGAAGCCGGCCGTGACGATCACGGCCGAGACGCCGGCCGCCTGAAGGGGCGTGAAGGGCGTCAGCCCATGCAGCAATACGCCGATCAGGATCGCCGTCAGCCCGCCGCCGATCAGCCCTTCCAGGGTCTTGGACGGGCTGATGTTCGGCGAGAAGCGGCGCTTGCCGATCAGCTTGCCCCAGACGTACTGGAACACGTCGCTGAGCTGCACGACCACCACGAGGTAGACCAGCAGCAGCCGGGAATCCACGGAGGTTTCCAGAAGCAGCAGCGCCGGCGCGTGGCTCACCGCATAAACGCAGAGCATCAGCCCCCACTGCACCTTCGCGCTGCGCGCCAGGAATTCCTTCGCGTCGCCGGAGAGCGTGCTGAGCGCGGGCAGGATCAGGAAGGCGTAGACCGGGATGAAGATCGACATCAGCCCGTACCACTCGTCCAGCAGCAGCGCGTAATGGATCGGCAGCACGACGAAGAAGGAGAGGAACAGCGCGAGCTGGTCGCCGCGCCGCGCGGAGGTCAGCGTCCAGAACTCCCGCAGCGCGGTGAAGGAGAGCAGGGCGAAGAGCAGGATCGTCGTCGTCGCGCCCGCCCAGATGGCGCCCCCCAGCACCGCCACCATCACCCACCAGGACCGCGTGCGCGCGTTCAGGTTGCGCACGGTGGCGATGGCCTTCTCATCCTTCGCCCGGCGCTCCAGCACGAAGCCGGCGAGGGAGGCGACGACGAGGATCGTCAGGATCGTCGCCACGACGTGCAGCAGCGGACCACTCATGCGACGAGATCCAGCACGGATTGCCGTGCGCGGCGCAGGAAAGCGCCCTTGTCCTCGCCGGGCTCCAGCCGGATCGGCGCGCCGAAGCGCGCGGTGCAGGTGATCGGCACGATCAGCAGGCTTCCCTTCGGCAGGATTCGTTGCAGGTTGTCGAGATGCACCGGGATCAGCTCCACAGCCGGAAAGCGCGCCGCGATGCGTTGCAGCCCACCGCGGAACGGGCCCATTTCCTCGCCGGAGCCGCGCGTGCCCTCGGGGAAGATCAGGATGGAGCGGCCGCGCTCCAGCACGGCGGCGGCGGGGCCGAGCGGATCCTCGCCGCGCACCGGCTTGCGGTCGATGAGCACGGCGCGCAGCCCGACCTCCGCGATCCAGCGCAGCACGGCGTTGCGGCCCCAATAGTCGCGCGCGGCGACGGGGTGGGTGAGGCGCCTGACAGCCCAGGGCAGGGCGGCCATGACGGCGACCGTGTCGAGATGGCTGCCGTGGTTGGCGAAGTAGATGCGCTGGGTGGTCACGGGCGCGCAGCCGCGCCAGTCGGCGCGCGCGCCGACAAGGAAGCGCACCAGGACGATGAGCGTCCGGCGGATCAAGGCGGTCATGCGCGCTCCAAGGCCCGCGCGACGCCCTGGCTGCGGGTGATGCAGGTGGCCAGGCTGCCCAGCGCGATGACGCAGCCACAGACCAGCAACGTCCAGCGCGTGCCGAAGAGCGAAAGCTCGATCGCCGCCAGCACCAGCGCCGCCGTCAGCGCGGCCATGCGGCGCTGCTTCGCCATGATGCCGGAAAAATCCTGCGGCAGGCCGACCGATCCGCCGAAGACGCGCACATAGGCCGTCAACGCGGCCAGCAGCGCGCAGGCCCAGCCGAGCCAGGGCATGCCGGCCGCATAGCCCAGCGGCACGAGGAAGAGCG
>JAQGHZ010000492.1 GCA_028291485.1 Rubritepida sp.
CGACATCGCGCACTTCCTCCATCAGCAGACCGACCTCTCCGACCATGCCGAGCATGGCTCGATCCTGATGTCGCGCGGCGAGGGCGTTCGCGTCTGGGACACGGAAGGGCGCGAGTACATCGAGGCGATGGCCGGCCTCTGGTGCGCCTCGCTCGGTTTCTCCGAGAAGCGGCTGGCGGATGCCGCCTACAAGCAGCTCCTGCAGCTGCCCTACTACCACACCTTCTTCCAGAAGGGGCACGAGCCCGCCGTCCGCCTGGCCGAGAAGCTCATCGAGCTGGCGCCGGAAGGCCTGACGCACGTGGCCTTCCAGTGCTCGGGCTCCGAGGCGAACGACGCCGCCATCAAGATGATCTGGTACTACAACAACCTGGTCGGACGGCCCGCGAAGAAGAAGATCATCGGCCGCATCCGCGGCTATCACGGCAATACGGTCGCGACGGCCTCGCTCTCCGGCCAGCCGCACATGCAGCAGGATTTCGACCTGCCCTATGGCGACCGCTTCCTGCATGTCGGCAACCCCAACTACTACCGCTTCGCCGAGGCCGGCGAGACGGAGGAGCAGTTCTCCGCCCGCATGGCGGCCGAGCTCGACGTCCTGATCGAGAAGGAGGGCGCCGACACCGTCGCCGCCTTCTTCGCCGAGCCGGTGCAGGGAGGCGGCGGCGCCATCACGCCGCCGCGCGGCTATTTCGAGGCGATCCAGGCCGTGCTGAAGCGGCACGACGTGCTGATGGTCGCCGACGAGGTGATCTGCGGCTTCGGCCGGACCGGCAACATGTGGGGCTGCGACACCTACGGCATCCGCCCGGACATCCTGACTTGCGCGAAGCAGCTCACCGCCGCCTACCAGCCGCTCTCGGCCACGCTCATCTCCAGGCCCATCCACGAGGCGCTGATCGCGGGCTCGAAGAAGAACGGCAGCTTCGGCCACGGCTTCACCTATGGCGGCCACCCGGTCGCCTGCGCCGTGGGCGTCGAGACCCTCGCCATCTACGAGGAGCGCGACATGATCGGCCATGTGCGGAAGGTCTCGCCGGCCTTCCTGTCCGGGCTCGAAAACTTCCGCGACCATCCTCTGGTCGGCGACGTCAGGGGCGTGGGCCTCATCGCCGGCGTCGAGCTGATGGCCGACAAGGCGGCGAAGACCCCCTTCGCGCCGGGGCAGAAAGCCGGCGTGCTGGTGCAGGAGAAGTGCCGCGAGGCCGGTCTCGTGGTCCGCGCCATCGGCGACCGCATCGCCTTCACCCCGCCGCTCATCATCACCGAGGCCGAGATCGCCGAGATGTGCGCGCGCTTCGGCGCCGGCCTCGACGCCGCCTGGGCCGAGATGGGCGCCGTGCCGAAGGCCGCCTGACCGGCGGGCGGAAGGGCGGGCCTTTTCCGGCCGGCGCGGCGACCCCATCTCCGGGTCTGGAGCATGATCGCCGCAGGTGGAATCGCTGGAGGCGTGAATCATGCTCTCAAAAACAACAGGCCAGAGCTTTCGCAGTGAGCCCTTGCGAACGGAAAAAGCTCCAGCGAAGGAGAAAGTCGAGATGGAACACGCAACGCTCGGCGGAGGATGCTTCTGGTGCCTCGACGCCGCCTTTCGCGACGTTGCGGGCGTGTCCGAGGTCGTCTCCGGCTATGCCGGCGGCCATGTCGACGACCCGAGCTACGAGCAGGTCTGCGGCAAGCAGACGGGCCATGCCGAGGTCGTGCGCCTCGCCTTCGACCCGGCCGTCGTGAGCTACGCCGACCTGCTGCGCATGTTCTTCACCCTGCACGACCCCACCACCAAGGACCGGCAGGGCGCCGATATCGGCCCGCAATACCGCTCCATCCTCCTGGCCGAGACGCCGGAGCAGCTGGAGGCGGCGCGCCAGGTCATCGCCGAGGTCGAGCAGGCCGCCATCTGGAACGGCCGTCCCGTCACCGAGCTCGTCTCGGCCGGGGCGTTCTTCCCCGCCGAGGCCGAGCACCAGGACTACTTCAACCGCAACCCATGGTCCGGCTATTGCCGCGCCGTGATCGCGCCGAAGGTCGGCAAGTTCCGCAAGAGCTTCGCCTCGCGCCTCAGCCGCGTGGGAGGCCTGAACCATGGATGAGGAGTTCCCCGTCCGGCGCAGCGACGCCGAATGGCAGTCGGAGCTCGACCCGCTCGCCTATCGCGTGCTGCGCCACCAGGCGACCGAGCGTCCCGGCACCTCGCCGCTCAACCACGAGAAGCGGGAAGGGATGTTCCTCTGCAAGGGCTGCGGCACGCCGCTCTTCGAGAGCGACGCCAAGTTCGACAGCGGCTGCGGCTGGCCCTCCTTCACCGCGCCCGTGGATGGCGCGATTGCGGAAAACGTCGACAACAGCCACGGCATGCGGCGCGTCGAGGTGCATTGCCGCGTCTGCGGCGGCCACCAGGGCCACGTCTTCCCGGACGGGCCGGGGCCGGCCGGTCTGCGCTACTGCATCAACGGCGCCGCGCTGGAGTTCGAGCCGAAGGACTAGCGGCGCGGGAACGCGGGGGATCCCGGACCCCGT
>JAQGHZ010000555.1 GCA_028291485.1 Rubritepida sp.
ACGATGAAGAAGCATCTGGGCCGGATCGACGCGGCGAACCTGCTGGAAGGCCATGCGCTGGTCGAGGGCGGGACGATGATCGGCAAGGCCGTCGCCGAGGGCTGGGACTAGGGGTAGGATCGTCGAAGGCGTGAACCCTCCCCCCGAACAAGCGCGGCTGATCGACCTCCCGGTCCAGGAGGCCCTGCCAGCCCTGCGCGCGGCGCTGGTGGCAGGCAGCAATGCCGTGCTCGTCGCGCCGCCCGGCGCGGGCAAGACCACGCTGGTGCCGCTCGTCCTGCGCGACGAGCCCTGGGCGGCCGGCCAGAAGCTGCTGGTGCTGGAGCCGCGGCGCGTCGCCGCGCGCGCGGCGGCGCGGCGCATGGCCTCGCTGCTGGGCGAGCAGCCGGGTGGGACCATCGGCCTGTCCACGCGGCTCGACCGCGCGGTGTCGAGCGCCACGCGCGTGGAGGTCATCACCGAGGGGCTGCTGGTGCGGCGGCTGCAGTCCGATCCGGGGCTCGAGGGCGTCGCGGCGGTCCTCTTCGACGAGGCGCATGAACGCCATCTCGACACCGATCTCGGCCTGGCGCTGTGCCTCGACCTCCAGCGCGGACTGCGGCCGGAGCTGCGGCTGCTGGCCATGTCCGCGACGCTGGACGGCAGCCTCTTCACCAAGCTGCTCGACGCGCCGCTGATCGAGAGCGCGGGCCGCGCCCATCCCGTCCGCGTCGAGCACACGAAGCGCGACATCACCGAGCTGCGCGACCTGCCCGAGGCCATGGCCACCGCCATCCGCGGCGCCATGGCGCGCGAGGACGGCGACGTGCTGGCCTTCCTCCCCGGCTGGGGCGAGATCCGCCGCACCGCCGAGCGCCTCGCCGGCCTCGACGCCGACGTGCTGCCGCTGCATGGCGAGCTGTCTCCCACCGAGCAGGACAAGGCGCTGAGCCTCGGCCCGCGCCGCCGCGTGGTGCTGGCGACCAGCATCGCCGAGACCTCCCTCACCGTCCCCGGCGTGCGGATCGTGGTCGATGGCGGCTTCCGGCGCACGCCGCGGCTGGATGGCGCCACGGGCCTGACACGCCTCGTCACCGTCCGCATCAGCCGCGCCGCCGCCGAGCAGCGCGCCGGCCGCGCCGGCCGCACCGAGCCGGGCGTCGCCGTGCGGCTCTGGAGCGAGGCCATCCATCGCGGCATGCCCCTGCAGGACCGCCCCGAGATGCTGGAGGCCGAGCTCTCCGGCCTCGTGCTCGACTGCGCCTCCTGGGGCGCCGATCCGGCCAGCCTGGCCTTCCTCGACCCGCCGCCCGAAGGCCAGCTCGCCGCCGCCCGGGCGCTGCTGAAGAACCTCGACGCGCTGGACGAGCAGGGCCGCATCACCACCATGGGCAAGCGGATGGCGCGCATGGGCACGCATCCGCGCCTCGCCCGCATGATGTGCGCCGTGGAGAACGAGGGCGAGGCCGCGCTGGCCGCCGACCTCGCCGCCCTGCTGGAGGAGCGCGATCCGCTCAGGGGCCGCGAGCCGCCGGCCGACATCACCCTTCGCCTGGACGCGCTGCACGGCCACGGTCATTCCGAGAGCGACGCCATCGCCATCCGCGCGATCCGGCGCACCGCCGCCCTGCACCGCCGTCGCCTCGGCGTGCACGGCAACACGCTGCCGGAGGGCGATGCCGGCCCGCTGTTGGCCGCCGGCTTCCCCGACCGCATCGCGCTCAAGCGCGGCACGATGGACGGCGCCTTCCGCATGGCCTCGGGCCAGGGCGCGCGGCTTTCCGTCGCCGATCCGCTGGCGAAGCAGACCCTGCTCTGCGTCGCCGACCTGGAGCTGAAAGGCACCGAGGCGCGCATCCGCATGGCCGCGCCCATCTCGCGCGCCACGCTGGAGGCGCGCTTCCCGGAGCGCTTCCACACGGTGGAGGGCGCGAGTTTCGATGCCCGCGCCGGCGCCGTGCTGGCCCGCCGCCGCGTGATGTTCGGCCCCCTGGTGTTGGAGGAGACGCCGCTGGCCGGCGTCGATCCCTCTGTCATGGCCGAGGCGCTGGCCGAAGCCACTGCCACGCGCGCATTTCGCGACCTCGACTGGAGCGAGGGCGCGAAGCAACTCCGCGCCCGCATCGGGCGCATGCACGCGCTGGAAGGCCCGCCGTGGCCGGATGTGTCCGACGGCGCGCTGACGGCCACGGTGAAGGACTGGCTCGCCCCCTATTGCTCCGGCCTGACGAAGCTCTCCGAGCTGAAGTCGCTCGATGTGGGCCAGATGCTCCTTCCGCACGATCTGCGCAGAAGGCTGGACGCCGCCCTCCCCGCCCGCCTCGCCTTGCCTCAGAGCCGCAGCGCCGCCATCGACTACACGGGCGAGATCCCGACGCTCGAGGCCCGTGCCCAGCACCTCTACGGCATGGGCCGGATGCCGCCGCTGGCCGATGGCCGTGTCAGGCTCCAGGTGGCGCTGCTCTCCCCAGCCGGCCGCCCCGTCGCGATCACCGCCGACCTCGACTCCTTCTGGAAGGCCGGCTGGGCCGACGTCCGCAAGGACATGCGCGGCCGCTACCCCAAGCACGACTGGCCGGAGCGGCCGGACGAGATGCCGGCCCGCTGAGCCGACCCGGCCCCACCGGGCGGCTCAGCTCTCGACGCGGAGGTTGAGTTCCTGGGCGATCTCGGTCCACTCCCGCAGCTTGGCCGCGACGAAGCTGCCGAATTCGTCCGGCCCCAGATAGGAGGGCACGGTGTCGATGCGCAGCAGGCGCTCATGCGTCACCGGCGCTTCCGCCGCCTTGCGGAAGGCCGCGACCAGCCGCTCGACGATCGGCCGCGGCGTGCGCGCCGGGGCCATCAGGCCGGAGAAGCCGTCGAAGATGAAGCGGTTCGAATAGCCGAGCTCGACGAGGGTCGGCACATCCGGCAGCGACGGCGAGCGCCGCGCCCCACTGGCGGCCAGCGGCCGGACGCGCCGCGCCCTCACCATTTCGCCCGCCGCGGCCATGCTGTGGAAGCCGCCGTCCACGGTGCCGGCCAGGATGTCCTGCAGCATCGGCGCCTCGCCGCGATAGGAGACCTGCGTCGCGTTCAGCCGCGCCTCCCGCGCCAGGGTTAGGCCGAAGGCATGGCCCGTGGAGCCGGGCGCGTAATTGGCGATGGAGACCTCGCGCCCCCCGTCGCCCTGGGCCCAGGCGACGAATTCGGCCAGCGTCGTCACTGAGGCCGGCACCTTCGGCCCCACCACGAAATTGACCGCCGTGGTGCCGAGACGCCCGATGGGCGCGAAATCCGCCACGGGATCATAGGGGAAACGGTTCATCACGACGGGGCTCTGGATATGCGTCGTGATGGTGAAGAGCAGCTGGTAGCCGTCCGGCGGCACCTTGGCCGCGTATTCCGTGCCGACCATGCCGCCGGCGCCGCCGCGATTGTCGATGATGATCGGCTGGCCGAGTTCGGCCTGCCTCGGCTCGGCCGCTATGCGCGCCCAGGTGTCCGTTCCGCCGCCCGCGGGGAAGGGCACGATGAAACGGATCGGGCGATCGGGATATCCGGCGGCGGCGCCCTGCGCTCGCACCAGTGTGGGAGTGGCCAGAATCGCGGACGCACCCAGGCCGAGCGCATGGCGTCTAAGCATTGTTGCCTCTCCCCGTATTCTTCTTTCTCCCATCGTCTCACGCGGGTCACCGCGCCGTCCAGAACAAGCCGCCTCAGGGGGCCGGCGGCGTCCCGGCGATCCAGGCCCGGCCCGCCTCCTCCGCCGGGATCGGCTCCCGCGGATGCGCCATGAAGGCCAGGATGTCCCGCGCGATGTCGGCGCGGATCTTGTCGCGCAGCAACAGGTGCCAGCCCTCCGGATAGTAGGCCACGCGCGGAAAATGCGCGTCCCGCAGCGCCCGCCGCGCGATGCGGATCGGCACCACCTGGTCCTTGCCGCCCACCATCAGCAGCACCGGCACGGCGCCGCAGCAATGCGGCAGCGCGGCCACGGCCCGGTCCATCAGCTCCACCAAGCCGGCCACCATGTCGAAGCGCACGTCGCGCAGCACCAGCGGATCGCGCGAGAAGCGGCGCAGCGCCTCCGGGTTGTCGCTGGCCGTGATGCCCGCGGCGCTGGCCGGCACTGCCAATGGCCCCAGCGCATGGGACGCACCCCAGAGAATGGGGCGGAGGACATTCGACAGATAGGGCCCGCCCCAGATGCCCGGCGAGGAGAGGATCACGCCGTCGATGTCGGTCGGGCCCGCGGCCAAGGCCACCGCGCCGCCCATGCTCTCGCCCAGAAGGAAAATCGGCACGCCGGGGTGCCGGGCGCGGATCAGCCGCAGCGCCTCGCGCGCATCGGCGATCAGCGTGTCCGTGCCGGGCCAGTAGCCGCGCGCCAGGTTCCAGCCGAAGCCGCGCTGGTCGTAGGCATAGACGATGGCGCCGCCGGCGGTGAGCAGCGGCCCGCCTTCCAGCAGGAAGTTGCCGCCATGGTCGGTGAGCCCGTGCAGCGCCACGACGACGAAGCGCGGCTCGCCCTCCGGCCGCCAGATCCGCAGCGGGAGATGCGTCCCGTCGGGCATGACCAGCGCCGCTTCCGGCATCGGCCCCGAGGGAAGCGGCCGCGGCGGCGAGGGCGCGAGGGCATAGGACGGCCAGGGATACCAGGGCATCGGCGGTGCCACGAAAGGCTCGATCCCGGCCTGGCGAATCGGGGGTCCGGCCGGGATCACCACAGGGGCGCAGGCGCTCAGGGAGAGCAGGGCGAGAAACAGGGCCGTGAGCAGCTTCATGCTTGGGGCATATG
>JAQGHZ010000578.1 GCA_028291485.1 Rubritepida sp.
ATGCGGTGGGGATACCCCGTATCCTCGATCAGCACGCCGTCCCGATCCAGGAAGGCGCAGGGGCGCCCCATGGGAGAGGGTAAGGTCGTCATGTCCGTCTCTCGTTCATCTGGGCCGACCCTAGCTTTTGCCCCGCGGATTGGCGATGTCCGGTTGCCGCCGGAGGCTGCTACGCTCACGAGGCGGGCAGCGCTGGCCTTCCGCCCCCGGTCGGATTAGAGGAGCGCCCATGCAGACCGCCGCCACCCCCCGCCGCGCCGAAATCACCCGCCGGACCGCCGAGACCGACATCCAGGCGCGCCTCTTCCTGGACGGCACCGGCAAGGCCGCGATCGCGACGGGCATCGGCTTCCTCGACCACATGCTGCACGCGCTGACGCGCCACGCGCTGCTGGACCTGGAGCTGAGCGCCAAGGGCGACCTCCACATCGACTTCCACCACACGGCCGAGGATTGCGGCATCGTGCTCGGCCAGGCGCTGAAATCGGCGCTGGGCGAGAAGCGCGGCATCGCCCGTTTCGGCCATTGCCTGCTGCCGATGGACGAGGCGCTGGCCGAATGCGCCCTCGACATCTCGGGCCGCCCCTTCCTCGCCTGGAGCGTGACCTTCCCGCGCGACAAGGTCGGCGAGATGGACACCGAGCTCTTCGAGGAGTTTTTCCGGGCCCTGGTGATGAACGCCGGCCTGACCTGCCACATCACGATGAAGGCCGGCACCAACGCGCACCACATCGCCGAGGCCTGCTTCAAGGGCTTCGCGCGGGCACTGCGCATGGCGATCGAGATGGACCCCCGCACCGCCGGCGCCATCCCCTCCACCAAGGGCGTGCTGGAGGGCTGATGCGGAGCTGGACCATCCACCTGCCCCCGCCGGGCATCCAGCGCCAGCCGGCGGTGCTGATCCCGGAAGGCTTCAGCTTCTGGGCCTTCCTCTTCGGGCCGCTTTGGCTGTTCCGGCACCGCTGCTGGCTCGCCGGGGGGATCGCGCTCGTGGCCTTCGCGCTCGCCAGCCAGGCGCCGGCACCCTTCGACGCGGCCCTGTCCCTCGCCCTGGCGCTGCTCCTCGGCTTCCACGGCCAGGACCTGCGCCGCTGGACGCTGGAGCGCCGCGACATGCCGGCGAGCCATATCGTGCTCGGCCGCGACGAGGATTCCGCGCTGCTGCGCGCAACCTCGCTCGACCACGTGCTGCTGCGCATCTTCGCGGCGCGGGTGAGTGGCCGCTGATGCGTGTAGCACTGATTGATCCCGGCTCGGGCAATCTCGCCTCCGTGCGGCGCGCGCTGGAACGCGCGTCCGACGGGCCGATCGTGGTGGAGATCGCCCGTGAGCCTGGGGCGCTGATCGAGGCAGACCGCATCGTTCTCCCCGGCCAGGGCGCCTTCGCCGCCTGCCGCGCCGGGCTCGACGCGCTGGAGGGCATGGTCGCCGCCCTCCACGAGCAGGTGCAGGTCCGGAAGAAGCCCTTCCTCGGCATCTGCGTGGGCCTGCAGCTGCTGGCCGAACGCGGGCTGGAGCATGGCGTCACCCCCGGCCTCGCCTGGCTGCCCGGCGAGGTCGCCGAGATGGACCCGCATGATGCCGAGGGCCGCGCCCTGCCGCTGCCGCAGATGGGCTGGAACACGCTGGACTTCGTCCCGGGCTCCCATCCGATCCTGGAGGGCCTGCTTCCCGGCGACAGCGCCTATTTCGTCCATTCCTACGCCTGGCGCGGCGGCACGCCCTCCGACCTGCTGGCCACCACGGATTACGGCGGCCCGGTCCCGGCCATCCTCGGCCGCGGCAACGTGGTCGGCACGCAATTCCACGTCGAGAAGAGCGCCGATGTCGGCCTGCGCCTCGTCCGCAACTTCCTGAGCTGGACTCCTCGGAGGGACGAGGCATGAAATCCGATCCCTCCGTCGTGCACCAGCTGGCCATCGAGCGCGTCGACACGCTCGACCCGCACGACCTCGCCGGCCTCTGCGAAGCCACCAACGCCGCCATCGTGGAGGGCGGTGGCTTCGGCTGGCTGGAGGCGCAGAGCCGTACCGCGCTGGAGCGCCATTTCCGCGGCGTCCTGCTGGTGCCCGAGCGCGAGCTCTTCGTCGCCAAGCTGGACGGCGAAGTGGTGGGCAGCGCGCAGATGGTCCGCCCACCGCGCAACAACGAGGCGCAGGGCTTCTCCGCGACCCTCACCCACGCCTTCATCGCGCCCTATGCGCGCGGCTTCGGCCTGGCGCGGCTGCTCATCCGGAAGATCGAGGAGCGCGCGGCCGGCCTCGGCACCCGGGTGCTGAACCTCGACGTCCGCGCCACGCAGACCACCGCCATCTCGCTCTTCGAGGGGCTGGGCTACGTGCGCTGGGGCACCCACCCCGCCTATGCGCGGGTGAATGGCGAGACGGTCGCGGGGTATTATTATTACCGCGTCATCGAGGTCCCGCACGGCCGCAGCTCCGCCGAGGCGCTGGGCGACTTCAAAGGTAATTGATTGTGGCTGGCTTCACCCTCTACCCCGCCATCGACCTGAAGCAGGGCCACGTCGTGCGCCTGAAGCGCGGCGACATGGCGCAGGCCACGGTCTATGCCGAAGATCCCGGCGAGCAGGCCCGCGCCTTCGCGGCGCAGGGCTTTTCCTGGCTGCACGTCGTCGACCTGGACGGCGCCTTCGCCGGCCAGCCGGCCAACGCCGAGGCGGTCGCGCGCATCCTGGCCGCCTCGTCGCTGCCCGTGCAGCTCGGGGGCGGCATCCGCAACATGGCGACGGTCGAGGCCTGGCTCGCGGGCGGCGTCACGCGGGTCATCCTCGGCTCCGCCGCCGTGAAGAACCCGGTCTTCGTGCGCGAGGCCTGCCGCGAGCATCCGGGCTGCATCGTCGTCGGCATCGACGCCCGCGGCGGCATGGTGGCCACCGAAGGTTGGGCCGAGACCAGCACCCTGCCCGCGCGCGACCTCGCCCTGCGCTTCGAGGATGCCGGCGCCGCGGCCATCATCTACACCGACATCGACCGCGACGGCATGCTGGGCGGCGTCAACGTCGAGGCGACGCGCGAGCTGGCACGGGAGCTGATGACCCCCGTGATCGCCTCGGGCGGCGTCGCCTCGCTGGACGATCTCGTGGCGCTGAAGGCGGCGCATGAGGACGGCATCGAGGGCACCATCCTCGGTCGCGCGCTGTACGACGGCCGGATAGACCCCGCCGCGGCGCTGAAGCTCGCGGCCGGGCCGTGACGGACGCGGTCCTCAGGTTGGCGCGTGCGGACGACCTGGCCGGAATCCAGGCGCTCTACCTTCACCTGAATGCCGAGGACCCGCCGGCCGAGGCCGACGAGGCCGGTCCCGCCTGGGACAGCCTGCTCAACTCCGGCCTGACCACCGTGCTGGTCGCCGAGATCGGCGGGCTGCTCGCCGCCTCCTGCACGCTCGTGGTCATCCCGAACATCTCGCGCGGCGCCAAGCCCTATGCCTTGATCGAGAATGTCGTGACCCATGCCGACCATCGCCGGACCGGGCTGGGCCACGCCGTCCTCGCCGCCGCGCTGGACCGCGCCTGGGACGCCGGCTGCTACAAGGTCATGCTGGCCACGGGCTCGAAGCAGGAGGGCACGCTCCGCTTCTACGAAGGCGCCGGATTCGAGCGCGGCGGCAAGACCTTCTTCCAGATCCGGCGGCCCTGACGCGTTCCAATTTGTCTGTCGTGGAAGCGACTCGAAAGCTTCCCTTGACCTTGTCACAAAAACTGCTCATTCGCCGGTCCCCAGGCGCATGGGCGCGCCTGGATGTTCTTCGGAATTCATCCATCGATGCTGGCGCTGCGCATCATCCCCTGCCTGGACGTGAAGGACGGCCGCGTCGTCAAGGGCGTGAACTTCGTCGCCCTGCGCGATGCCGGCGATCCCGTCGAGCAGGCGCGCGCCTATGACGCGCAGGGCGCCGACGAGGTCACCTTCCTCGACATCGGCGCCACCTTCGAGAACCGCGACACCATGTACGACGTAGTGTCCCGCACGGCGGCCGAGGTCTTCATTCCCCTCACCGTGGGCGGCGGCGTGCGCAGCGTCGAGGACATCCGCAAGCTGCTCCTCGCCGGCGCCGACAAGGCGAGCATCAACAGCGCGGCCGTCACCGACCCCGATCTCGTGAGTCGCGCCGCCGAAGCCTTCGGCAGCCAGTGCATCGTGGTGGCGGTGGACGCCAAGCGCGTCGCCGAGGGCCGGTGGGAAGTCTTCACCCATGGCGGCCGCCGCGAGACCGGGATCGACGCCGTGGACTGGGCGCGCCGCATGGCGGAGCTCGGCGCGGGCGAGATCCTGCTCACCTCCATGGACCGCGACGGCACGAAGCAGGGCTTCGATCTCGAACTGCTGAAGCGCGTGGTCTCCGCGGTCCGCGTGCCGGTGGTCGCCTCGGGCGGCGTCGGCTCGCTGCAGCACTTCGTCGAGGGAGCGCAGGCCGGCGCGACCGGGCTCCTCGCGGCGAGCGTGTTTCATGACGGCGTCTTTCGCATCCAGCAGGCGAAGGACGCATTGGCCGCGGCGGGGCTTCCGGTCCGCCGCGTGCGGGAGATGGCGTGAATGGCCAAGGCAATCAAGAAGAAGTCCGCGGTGAAGGTGCCCAAGGCTAAGCCATTGAAGGCGAAGGCGAAGACGGCGAAGCTGCCCGTGCCCAAGAACATACCGGCCGCGAAGGGTCGGGTCCGCAAGGCCGTGTTGCTGGCCGAAGCCAAGCACCTCAAGCCGCTCGAACTGCCGCAGGACGGCGACGCAGCGGTGCTGGACCGGCTTTGGGCGACCATTGAAACCCGACGCACCTCCGCCGACGCGTCGATCTCGCATTCCGCGCGTCTCATCGCGCGCGGCACGCCGAAGGTGGCGCAGAAGCTGGGCGAAGAGGCGGTCGAGCTCGTGATCGAGGCCGTGGGGCGCAACCGCGAGGCCACGATCGCCGAGTCCGCCGACGTGCTCTACCACCTGATGGTCCTGCTGGTGGATGCCGGTATCTCGCCCGGCGAGGTCTGGGCCGAATTGCGCCGCCGCGAGGGTATCTCGGGCATCGTGGAGAAGGCATCGCGAACCCGGCCCAAGGCGCTCATGGCCATCGCGCAGACGAGAAAGCTGCCCTGATTCGGCAGGCGCCTTCGGCGCTCCGCGCGCTTGGCTTCGCCGCGCCACTCGTGCGCCATCCGTGCGGTCAGATGGGCGGCGCCGGCCACCGTGCGGCCGGTTCCTCTGGGGCTGACCCTGTCGGGGCTACCGGCTGACCTTCGCCGTGGCGCGTGGCATTCTTCGGCAAAAGCTTCCGGGATCACGACACCATGTCCACCAACGGCCTCCCGCCCTACGATGACAAAAACATCTTCGCGCGCATCCTGCGCGGCGAGATTCCCTGCAAGCGCGTCCACGAGGACGCGTTCGCGCTGGCCTTCCACGACATCAACCCGCTCGCGCCGGTGCATGTGCTGGTGATTCCCAAGGGCG
>JAQGHZ010000616.1 GCA_028291485.1 Rubritepida sp.
GGAAGGCGAAGGCGAGCTCGTCGTCCTCGCTCTCGCCGATCCGGCCCATGGCGACGCGCAGGCGCTTGGCGACGGAGAGCTTCTCCCGCGCCAGGTAGCGCTTCATGTGGTCGTAGAAGAGCTTGAAATGCCGGTACTCGTCGGCGGCGATGAGGCGGCAGATCTCCTTCAGCACCGGCTCGTCCGAGGACTCGCCCAGGGCGGTGTAGTAGCTGGAGGTGCCGGTCTCGACCATGCAGCGGGCGATGAGCTCGCCTGTGCGGGAGCCGCGGATGGAGGCGTCGGCCTTCACGTCGATGGTGTAGCCGGCCCGGTACTTCTGGAAGGCGGGCATGTAGTCGAATTCGGGGTCGGCGAGCATGGCCCAACGGCCGAGCGCGTCGCCGTGCTGGATCTCCTCGACGGCCCAGTTGTCGGTCGCCTGGGCGAAGTCGGGGTCGTCGTGGAAGACGCTCTTGAGGTAGAGGGCATAGTCGTCGCCGTTGCGCTCGACCATGGCGGCGGCCTTGACGAGGGGTACGACCTCAGGATCGACCTTGGAAGGGTCGAAGCGGTCCCAGGCCACCTGCTCGATCGTCCAGTGCTTCATGCCACCAATTCTTGGAAGCGTGAGTCACGCCCCGGGCCGACTCGGCCCCGGACGATCACGCTCCTTCCCGCCTTGAAGAAATGCGGGAAGAAGAATGGAAATTCAAGCCGCTTCGGCGGAATCGAGCATCGCCCGCATGGCCAACAGCTTCGCCATGGCCGCGTCGCGGCGCTCCGGCGTTTCCATCGTAGCCGCGTTGTAGGCCGCATCGGCCTCGGCGATGCGGCGCTCGGCCTCGGCCTTGGAGAGTTCGGCGACCGGGGTGGCCTCGTCGGCCAGGACGGTGACGCGCTCCGGGGTCACCTCGGCGAAGCCACCGGCGACGAAGAGGCGCTCGGCATCCTTGCCGCCCTCGACGACGCGGATGACGCCGCCGCGCAGGGCCACGATCATCGGCGCATGGCCGGGCAGCACCCCCATCTCGCCCTCGGCGGCGGGGATGACGACCATCTCCACCTGACGGGAGAGGAGCAGCTTTTCCGGCGAGACCAGTTCGAGTTGGAAGGTGGCCATGCGAGTTCCCCGTCAGTCCCTTGGCGACTCGCGGAAATTGTCCCGCGTCGCCGCCAACTTCACATCGATCCGGTCGCGAATGCGACCGGCGCCGCCCACTCTACCATCTGGCCCGGCGCAACAGCAGCGCGGCGAAGCCAAGGCCGCGGATGCGGCCGCCCGGCGTCTGAGGGCACAAATAACAAGGTTGAAGAGGCCGTTAGGCGGCCTGCTTCAAGGTCTCCGCCTTCTTAACGGCCTCTTCGACCGTGCCGACCATGTAGAAGGCGGCCTCGGGGAGGTGGTCGTACTCGCCGGCGCAGATCGCGGCGAAGCTGCGGATCGTGTCCTCGAGCTTCACGAACACGCCCGGCGTGCCGGTGAAGACCTCGGCCACGTGGAAGGGCTGGCTGAGGAAGCGCTGCAGCTTGCGGGCGCGCGCCACGATCAGCTTGTCCTCCTCCGAGAGCTCGTCCATGCCCAAGATGGCGATGATGTCCTGCAGCGACTTGTAGGTCTGCAGGATCTTCTGGACCTCGCGGGCCGTGTTGTAGTGGTCGTTGCCGACCACGCGGGGGTCCATGGCGCGCGACGTGGAGTCGAGCGGATCCACGGCCGGGAAGATGCCCAGCTCGGCGATCGAACGGTTCAGCGTCGTCGTGGCGTCAAGGTGCGCGAAGGAGGTCGCGGGCGCCGGGTCGGTCAGATCGTCGGCGGGCACGTAGATGGCCTGCACCGAGGTGATCGAGCCCTTCTTCGTGGAGGTGATGCGCTCCTGCAGGGCGCCCATGTCCGTCGACAGCGTCGGCTGATAGCCCACGGCCGAGGGGATGCGGCCCAGCAGCGCGGACACTTCCGCGCCCGCCTGCGTGAAGCGGAAGATGTTGTCGATGAAGAAGAGCACGTCCTGGCCCTGCTCGTCGCGGAAGTACTCGGCGATGGAGAGGCCCGAGAGCGCCACGCGGGCGCGCGCGCCCGGCGGCTCATTCATCTGGCCGTAGACCAGCGCCACCTTGGAGCCTTCGGTCGTGCCCTCGCCCAGCTTGATGACGCCGGCATCCACCATCTCGTGGTAGAGGTCGTTGCCCTCGCGGGTGCGCTCGCCGACGCCGGCGAAGACGGACACGCCGCCATGGCCCTTGGCGATGTTGTTGATCAGCTCCTGGATGGTCACGGTCTTGCCCACGCCGGCGCCGCCGAAGAGGCCGATCTTGCCGCCCTTGATGTAGGGGGCCAGCATGTCGATGACCTTGATGCCGGTGACCTGGATCTCCGCTGATGTCGCCTGCTCCTCGAAGGAGGGCGCCTCGCGGTGGATCGGGTAGTACATGGTGGCCTCGACCGGGCCGCGCTCGTCGATCGGCTCGCCGATGACGTTCAGGATGCGGCCCAGCGTGCCGGGGCCGACGGGGACCATGATGCCCTTGCCCGTGTCGGTCACTTCCGTGCCGCGAAC
>JAQGHZ010000656.1 GCA_028291485.1 Rubritepida sp.
TCGCGCCGGGATTGCGCGGCAGCGCGTGGTCCAGCGCCAGCGCGTCCTCGGCCGGGAGCTGTGCGGCCTCGGGCAGGAAGGGCAGCAGGCCGAGCGGCGCCCAGCCCGTGCGCTCCGCGATCAGCGCCATGCCGTCGGCGAAGAGCGTGGGATCGCCGCGGAACTTGTTCACCACGAAGCCGCAGATCATCGCGGCATCGGCCGGATCGAGCACGGCCTTCGTTCCGACGAGGCTTGCGATCACGCCGCCGCGATCGATGTCGCCGATCAGGACCACCGGCACGTCGGCCGCGCGGGCAAAGCCCATATTGGCGATGTCGTTGGCGCGCAGATTCACCTCCGACGCGCTGCCCGCCCCCTCGACCAGCACGAGGTCTGCCTCGCCGCGCATGCGGGTGAAGCTGTCGAGCACGGCCGGCATCAGCCCGGCCTTCAGCCGCTGGTATTCCGCGGCCTTGGCGCTGCCCTGCATGCGCCCCTGCACGATGATCTGCGCGCCGATCATGCTCTGCGGCTTCAGCAGCACCGGGTTCATGTGCACGCTGAGCGGCACGCGGGCCGCCCGCGCCTGCAGCGCCTGCGCGCGCCCGATCTCGCCGCCATCGGCCGTCACCGCCGCGTTGTTCGACATGTTCTGCGGCTTGAACGGCCGCACGCGCAGCCCGCGCTGCGTGAAGGCCCGCGCGAGCCCCGCGACAACAAGCGATTTCCCGACGTCAGAGCCCGTGCCCTGGAACATCAGGCTCCGCGCCCGCATCAGAACTCCACGCCCTTCTGCGCGCGCACGCCGGCGGAAAAGTGGTGCTTGGTGGCGCCCATCTCCGTCACGCAATCGGCCGCCGCGATCAGCTCCGGCTTGGCGTTGCGGCCGGTGACGACGACATGCAGCCCCTCGCGCCGGCCGGCCAGCGTGGCGACCACCTCCGCGAGGTCCAGCATCTCGTAGCGCAGCGCGATGTTGAGCTCGTCCAGCACCACGAGGTCCAGTGACGGGTCCACCAGCATGCGCCGCGCCTGCTCCCAGGCGCGGGCCGCGGCGGCGAGGTCCCGCGCGCGATCCTGCGTCTCCCAGGTGAAGCCCTCGCCCATGCTGTGCCACTGCACGCGGTCGCCGAAGGCGGCGAAGCCGTCCTGCTCGCCGGAATGCCAGGCGCCCTTCACGAACTGCACGACGCCCACGCGCCCGCCCGTGCCGAGCATGCGCAGCGCCAGCCCGAAGGCCGCCGTGGACTTCCCCTTGCCCGGCCCGGTGTTCACGATCAGCAGGCCCTTGGCGACGATGGGCTTCGACGCCACCTCCGCATCCTGGACCGCCTTGCGCTTCTGCATCTTCTCGCGATGCCGCGCGGCTTCTTCTTCGGTGATGCTCATTTCAACCTCATCGGGATGCCCGCGACGACGAGTTCCACACGCCCCGCCACCGCGGCGACCTGCTGATTGAGACGGCCCTGCGCGTCGCGGAACCGGCGGCCGAGCGGTGTGGCGGGCACGATGCCGGAGCCGACCTCGTTGGAGACGAGCACGGTCGGCGCCGCCCGTGCCAGCAGGGCGGCGATCAGCGCCCCGGACGCCGCGTCCAGGTCGGCTTCGGCCAGCATCAGGTTGCTCAGCCAGAGCGTCAGGCAGTCCACCAGCAGCGGCGCATCCTTCGCCGTCGCGATGGCTTCGGGCAGGTCGCGCGGCGCATCCACCGTGACCCATCCGGCGGGTCGCCGCGCCCGATGCTCGGCGATGCGCGCCGTCATCTCAGCATCGTAGGATTCGGCCGTCGCGATATAGGTCCAGGGCGGCGATTCGGCCTGGATCAGCGCCTCCGCGTGCCGGCTCTTGCCGGAGCGCGCGCCGCCGAGGATGAGGGTGAGCGGGTTGGCCATGGGCCGCGGACCATGGCCGCAGCCGTGTCGGAGGGCAATGGCGCCCGCGCGGAGCGCGTCGAGCCCGCGCGGAGCGCGTCGAGATTGACAGGTCCGGCCGCGCCGTGTCTCTCATGCCCTCGCTTGATGGTCCCCGCCGGGAGGCGGGGTGAAAAGGGAACACGGAACGGGTGCCGCGAGGCGCCTCAAGCCGTGGCTGCCCCCGCAACTGTGAGCGGAGAGCCCGTGCCACTCAGCCACTGGAAACGCCCGCGAGGGCCTTCCGGGAAGGCGGCACCGGGCGTCGATCCGCGAGCCAGGAGACCTGCCATTCAGCGACAGACCACCGTGCCGGGCGGGGTGCCTCGGTGCGGCCGCCATCCCGGCGACGACGCGTGCCCGCGTCGCGACTGCATCCCCATTCCCGCGCCTCCTGGCGTGGGAGGAGCGTGTGCTTGTCCCTCTCCGAACCGGTGACGGTCTTCGTCTGCACGACCTGCCGCCATGCCGACGACGCGACGGAGGCCCAGCCCCGCGCCGGCGCCCGCCTGGCCGCCACGCTCGCCCCGTCCGAGGGGGTGGAGGTCCGCGAGGTGGAATGCCTGGCCAATTGCAAGCGCGGCCCTTCCGTCGCGATGACGCGGGCCGGCGGCTGGAGCTACGTCTTCGGCGGCCTGGCGCCCACGGACGGCGCGGCCGTGCTGGAAGGCGCGCAACTCCTCTCCCGCTCCGCCGACGGGCTGATGCCCTGGCGCGGCCGCCCCGAACCCCTGAAGCGCGGCCTCATCGCCCGCATCCCTCCCATTCCCGGAGCCTCCGCATGAGCCTCGCCCGCATTCCCTGCACCATCGTCACGGGCTTCCTCGGCGCTGGTAAGACGACCCTCATCCGCCACATGCTGCAGAACCCCCAGGGGAGGCGGCTCGCGGTGATCGTGAACGAGTTCGGCGATGTCGGCATGGACGCGGAGATCCTGCGCGGCTGCGGTGCCGAGGCCTGCGAAGATGCGGGGATCATCGAGCTCGCGAACGGCTGCATCTGCTGCACCGTCGCCGACGACTTCGTGCCGGCGCTCGACGCGCTGCTGGCGCTGGACCCCAAGCCCGACCACATCCTGATCGAGACCTCCGGCCTCGCCTTGCCCAAGCCGCTGGTCCAGGCCTTCCAATGGCCCGCGATTCGCGGCCGGGTGACGGTGGATGGCGTGATCGCGGTGGTGGACGGCGCGGCGCTCTCCGAGGGCCGCGTGGCGGCCGATCCGGCGGCGCTGGCGGCGCAGCGCGCGGCGGATCCCTCGCTGGACCATGAGGATCCGGTCGAGGAGGTCTTCGAGGACCAGATCGCCTGCGCGGACCTCGTGGTGATGACCAAGGCCGACCTGTTGGACGCCAAGGGGCTCGCTCGTGCGCATGCCGCCATCGCCGAGGCGATGCCGCGCGTCGTGCAGGTGGTGACCAGTGCGCAGGGTCACCTCGATCCGGCGGTGATGCTCGGCCTGCATATCGGCGCCGAGGCCGATATCGAGAACCGTCGCACGCATCACGACAACGAGCTGGACCATGACCACGACGATTTCGACACGGTGGTGATGGATATCCCCGAGGCGGCCGATCCCGTGACGCTCTCCGCGCGGGTCGCGGCCGCCTGCGGAGTGATGGGCGTGCTGCGCGCGAAGGGCTTTTGCCGCGTCGCCGGCAAGCCGCTGCGGCTGCTGGTGCAGGCGGTCGGGCAGCGCGTCTCGCATCAGTACGACCGTGCCTGGGAGCCGGCCGAGGCGCGCCGGGGGCGGCTGGTGGTGATCGGGCTCAAGGGCTTCGACCAGGCGGCGGTCGCGAAGGCGTTGGCTGGGTAGCGATGCATATCCTGGCCACCACCGCCGCCTCGATCGACGGGCTCGCCGAGCCGGTCGATCTGCGTCAGGCGTCGGCGCCGATGGTGGTGCTCTCCTTCACCGACAGCGACCTCGCGGGGCTGGCGGCGGCGCATGAAGCGGAGCGTGTTGCGCTGCCGGAACTGCGGCTCGTGCATCTGCGCGAGCTGCGGCATCCGATGTCGGTCGACCTCTGGCTGGACCGGACGGGCGCCCACGCGAAGCTGATCGTCCTGCGGCTGCTCGGCGGGTTGGACTGGTGGCGCTACGGCGTCGAACGTCTCGCGGAGACGGTGCGCGCGCGCGGCTTCGCCCTGGCCGTGCTGCCCGGCGAGGACGGCGACGATCCGCGGCTGGCGGAGCTCGGCACGCTGCCGGCGGAGGAGCAGGCGGCGCTGCTCGCCTATTTCCGCGAGGGTGGGCTCGCCAACCTGCGCGCGCTGCTGCGGCGGATGGCCGGGCATGCGGGCGTCGTGCTGGAGGCTGTGCCGCCGCGCCGCCTGCCGCGCGCGGGCGCCTGGAAGCCGGGCGTCGGCGAGGTCGAGCTGCGACGCGACGGTGCGCGGCCGGTGGTCCCGATCCTCTTCTACCGCTCGATGCTGCTGGCCGAGGATGCGGCGCCCGTCGCCGCGCTGGCCGAGGCGCTGGAAGGGCAGGGGATATCAGCCGTCCCGCTCTTCGTCGCGAGCCTGAAGGAGGCGGAAAGCCTGGCCTTCGTGCGCGGGGCGATGGCCGTGTTGCGGCCCTGCGTTATCGTCACCACCACGGGCTTCGCCTCCGGCGACGCGGCGACGCTCGGCGCGCCGGGCGTGCCGATCCTCCAGGCGGTGATGGCGACGACCTCGCGGAATGCCTGGGAGGGCAGTCCACGCGGATTGGGCGGCGCGGACCTCGCCATGCATGTGGTGCTGCCGGAGCTCGACGGGCGCGTGCTGGCCGGCGCGTTGAGCTTCAAGGCAGGCGGCCCGGGGCCGGTGAACCGGGTGGAGCCCGATCGCGTCGCGCAGGTCGCGGCGCGCGTGGCGGCGCTGATCCGCCTGCAACGGACGCCCAGAGAGGAGCGACGCGTCGCGGTGCTCATCCCCGATTATCCGGGCGCGGGCGGTCGGGCTGGCTACGCCGTCGGGCTCGACGTGCCGGAGAGCGTGCGCGTCCTGCTGCTCGATCTCGCGGCAGCCGGCTACGCGGTCGGTCGGGTGCCGGCGACGTCGCGCGAAT
>JAQGHZ010000677.1 GCA_028291485.1 Rubritepida sp.
GGCGCCTGCCTCGCCCGGGGTTATCTCGGGTTGCCGGAACTCACGCGCGACCGTTTCGTGCGCGATCCGTTTACCCCGGGGCATCTGGCACGCCTTTACCGCACCGGCGACCGCTGCCGCTTGCGGCCCGACGGCACGCTCGAATTCCTCGGTCGGATTGACGCACAGGTCAAGCTGCGCGGCTTTCGGATCGAGCTTGGCGAAGTGCAAGCGGCCTTGGCCGAAAGCCCGCGGGTTCGCGCGGCCGCAGTCATCGCACGCGACGATCCAAAGACCGGCCTGGCACTCGTCGCCTACGTGGTCCCCAATACTGGCGAGCCGGAGTTCTGGCCCTCGGTTGGCGAGTATTTCGCCTACGATGCGCTGCTCTACAACGTCATGAGCGGCGACCGAGTCCGCATGCGAGCCTACCGTGCCGCGATCGAGCGCAGCGTCCGTGGCCGCACCGTGGTGGATGTGGGCACGGGTGCAGACCTGGCGCTCGCGCGCGCATGCATCGATGCCGGCGCCACTCGGGTCTATGCGATCGAGATGGATGTAGCGGCCTTCGCGGCGGCAGAGCGCGTCGCACGGGAGATGGCGGCGGGCGAAAAACTTGTGCTGTTGCAGGGTGACAGCCGCAGCATTGAGCTGCCCGAGCGGGTCGGCGTCTGCGTGTCGGAACTCATCGGCACGATCGGCTCCTCGGAGGGCGTTGTCGAGATCCTGAACGACGCGCGTCGGTTCCTACTGCCGGGCGGGGAGATGATCCCGTTCCGTTGCACGACCCAGATCGCCGCCGTTTCGTTGCCGGATGGGTTGCGCAATGATCCCCGTTTCACCGAGATGCCAAGCCACTACGCCGAGCGCATCTTCGCCACCGAGGGGCGCCGCTTCGACCTTCGTGTCTGCGTGAAGAACCTGCCCTCGGCCGCCCTCGTATCTGATACGGCGATCTTTGAGGATTTGCGCTTTGGTAAGGCTATCGCGGCCGAGGACTCGTTGGAAATCCACCTGACCATCGCGCGAAGCTGCCGGATCGACGGCTTTCTCCTGTGGGTGAACTTGCAGCCGGGGCCCGAGCAGATGATTGACGTGCTCACATCCGACAGCAGCTGGCTGCCGCTTTTCCTGCCTGTCTTCTCGCCGACCGTCGAGGTCGAGGTGGGCGACACGATCACCGCCGTCTGCTCCCGCTTGGTCGAGCCGGATGTGTTCGCGCCGGACTACCTGATGCGCGGCACGGTCATACGACGGCAGGGCGGCGCAGTCGCGTTCCATCACGACTCCCGCCGCCTAGAGCCGGCATTCGGCGCCAATCCATTCTACCGCGCGCTGCACGGTACGCCCGACGGCGGCAACCGGCCAGCAACGCGTGCGGATACTGAGCAGACGGCGGCTTGGCGCGAGTTGTATGAGCGCATATACCAGTCCGACACGCCGGGCCGCGACACGGGCTTCGACACGATTGGCTGGGATAGCAGCTACGATGCCCGCCCGCTTTCCGACTTGGAGATGCGCGAGCAGGTTGACGGCGCGACACGGCGCATCACCGCGCTGGGCGCGCGGCGAGTCCTGGAAATCGGCTGCGGCACCGGGCTACTCCTGCTGCCGCTCGCGCCATACTGCGAGCGCTTCGTCGGCACCGACTTCTCCGCAGCCGTGCTCGACCGCCTCGGCGAGGAAGTAAGCGCGCGTGGCCTCGGGCAGGTGGAGCTTATGGTGCGCGAGGCCGACGACTTCTCCGGCCTGAAAGCGGACAGTTTCGACGTTGTCGTGCTGAATTCAGTCGTGCAGTACTTCCCTTCGATGAGCTATCTTATGCGCGTGCTGGAAGGTGCGGCGCGCGTGCTCGCACCGGGAGGCCATATCTTCGTTGGCGACGTGAGAAGCCTGCCGTTACTCCCGATGATGCACGCGGATATCGAGGTGACCCAGGCCGGCGATGCCGTCCCGGTCAGGGCATTGCGTCAACGCATCGGTCAGCGAAAGGCCCGGGAACGCGAGCTCGTCATCGATCCCAAATTCTTTGCCGCCCTGCCGGGACGGCTTGCTGGCATCACGGCCGGAGCAACTCAGGCTAAGCGCGGACGCTTACGCAACGAGCTTACGCGCTATCGCTACGATGCTGTCCTGCGATCAGGTGTCAAACCGGTGCCGTCGGCTACGGTGTGGGAGTGGGAGTGGAAGGATGCCGCCGACCTCGACGCGCTTCGGTCGCGTCTCCGGGCAATTGGGCCGGAGGCGGGAACTATCCTGCTCCGCGGTGTGCCGAACGCGCGGCTCATGGCGGAGCGCGCGTTGCTGGCCGAGCTCGACCGGGCCGAAGCGGAAACCCCGGCCTCCAATCTGCGCGCAGCGACCTCGCCCGCTGATAGCCGCCCGGAGCTTGAACCGGCGACGGGAATAGAGCCCGAGGATTTGTGGGCGCTGGAGGCAGAGCTGCCCTGGAGCGTGCAGGTTGGCCCAGCGATTAGCGACCCAGCCCTGCTCGACGTTCTGTTCGTGCCGCGCCCCGCGCTGCCAGAGCCTACCTGGCTGCCATCCTCGGACGTGAACCGCGGCGCCACGGATTTACCATGGGCGGCATACGCCAACGGTCCCGGCAGCAGACGGACAACGCGAGAGGAACTTGGCCAGGCCCTGCAGCAAGACCTGCGACGGCGACTGCCCGAGCACATGGTTCCCGCCGACTTCGTCTGGCTCGACGCCCTGCCGCTCACGGCGCATGGTAAGCTCGACCGGGCCGCGCTACCCGCGCCCGAGCGCCTGCCCGGCAACGACGCCGAACTTGCGCCTCCCGAAACGCCGATGCAACGCGAAGTCGCTGCCGTCTGGGCGCAGGTGCTAGGCACCGAGCGGATCGGAATCGATGTAAGCTTCTTCAATATCGGCGGGCATTCACTGCTGGCGACCCAGGTCGTGGCCCGGCTGACCAACCGGCTGGGAACCGAGGTGCCGCTGCGCCTGATGTTCGAGGAGCCGAGCATCCGCGGCTTTGCGCAAGCGCTGTCGGAGCGGTCGGCGCCGGCGCGTCCCGGGCCGCTCCGCCCCATCGCCGCGCCGACACAGGTGGCGGGAATGACGGACGCCCAAGTGGATGCAGCGCTCCGCCATCTCATCGAGGAACGGGGCGCGGCTGGTTGAACACACCGTTTTGGCAAAGGGCGTTCGACGCTGCCGCTAGTTACGTCGACCTAGGCGGAGCCTTGCTCAACGCGCTGGCCGGGGCTGGCAGGCTCCGTTTCGACCAGCCGGCGGAACCTTTGGTGCAGCAGCCGGCGGGTATGGTTGTCGCCTACCATCCCGAGGTGCGCCGGGTCGGGGAGCAGGTCCTGGCGGCAGGCGGCAACGCGTTCGACGCCTTCGTGGCCGCAGTTGCCGCCGAGAACGTCGTGGCCGAGGGCGCGAGCTCGCTGGCCGGGCCGCTGGCGGCGCTGCTGTATATCGCGGCCGAGGATCGCGTGACTTACCTCGACGCGACCTTCAACGACCCGCTGGACCCCGAGGGCGCTTGGTCTCCCGAGGAGTCGGCTGCGGGCAGGGCCATACTGGTGCCTGGCGCGCCGGCGGGACTGGCGGAGCTCGCTGCGCGCTACGGGCGGCTTCCGTTCGCGGACCTGCTCGCGCCGGCAATTATGTTGGCTGAGGGAGGGTTCCCAGCCAATCGGCTGATGGCGGCCTGCATTGCGGAGCGGGTCGCAGTCCTGCGGGCGAGCGACTATGGTGCTGGCACCTATCTTCGCCGTGGCCGGCCGCTTCGCCCCGGCAACCTGGTGCAGCAGCCGGAAGTCGGCGCCTTCCTCCGCGGTCTTGCGGCCGAGGGCGCAGACTATGTCTATCGCGGCGAGTGGGGCGGCCAATTCCTTGAGGCTGTACAAGCGACGGACGGCCGGCTGGGCGTGGGCGACCTCGCGGCATACTCGGTCGAGTGGCACGAGCCATGGTTGGCCAGCTACCGCGACCACCTCATCCACAGCTGCTCGGGGCGGAGCTTCGGTGGGCTTTGGGTCCTGTTAGCGCTGCAGGTTCTGCAGGCTGCCGGGCCGAGGCCGGATGGGCGCCCCAGCCATCCGCCGGCCGACCTTGCGGGCTTGGTTGCCATCGCGCGTCGGGTCTGGGCCGAGGGCGATCTGTTCGATCCGGCTGCTCTCGAAACAAGGCCAGCGATGGAGCAGTTGCTCGCTCGAGACCACGCGCATGTGTTGCTAGCGCAGTTGATGGATGCACCGACGTCGTCCAAGGCGGTATCGGGTCCGCATAGCTACCAGATTATCGTGCACGATCGGGACGGGAACATCGCGAACGGTACTACAACGTTGCAGTCCGATCCTTGGGCGGACGGACTGTTCGTGCAGGGCGTGCCATTAACTTCGGCCGGCCGCTTGCCGTTCGGAACGTCACCCGGGCGACGGCGCATCAGCCCCTTCTCGCTTCACATCGTGAGACGGGGCGAGCAGCCCTGGCTCGCGGTCGGCACCATCTCCAACTCAGTGGTCGAGGCAGCATTCCAGGTTCTCATCAACCTGATCGATCACGGCTCGTCGTTAGAGGATGCCGTGATGCTGCCACGGTTCGGCACGTTCCCGCCGGTGGCCAAGAGCGGCGCGGTGATGGCCGACGTGACGCGAAACTGGGTCGATCCCCGTATCACGCGGGACACACTACGTGTACTCAAAGCGCGCGGCGTCGAGCCGGCACGGCGGCGACCGGTCGATACCGGCCTAGGCGCCGTGCTTCGGGTCGAGAACGGCATGGCGGAAGGCATGGTGTTGCCGCTCCCCTACTTGACCGATCCCTTTGGCACAACGCCCCGATGAGCGTCCAGGCTGCAGCCGGGATCGTTCGCAGCGCCACCGCACTCCTGGACGGTCCCGCCGCTTGGCTGGTTCCACATGCGGCGGCCAGGAGCTTGATCGAGTGTTTCGCCGTCTGGGCGGATTGCGAGGAGCGAGCGCGGGCGGCTCGCTTCGTTCGCGATCGCGATCGCGGCGGCTACACGATCAGTCACGCGGCACTGCGGCTGGTGCTCGGGTCCGTCACGAACCAGCCGCCCGCCTCGGTTCGCATTAGACGCTTGCCGGGCGGCAAGCCGGTGCTGGCGGACGCGAATGTTGGTGTGCGGTTCAGTCTCAGTCATACCGAGGGTGCCACTCTGATCGCCGTGTCGCCGTGCTGCGATATTGGGGCCGACATAGAGGTCATGCCGGTCGAGTTCGACGCCGCGATGGTACTGACGGCAATCGCGGGCGCGGCCGAGGCTGCGCAGCTCCAGGCGGCGACCGTGCCGGGGGGTCTCGCCCGCGCGGTGCTGCGGCTCTGGGTCATAAAGGAGGCGGCGCTGAAGCTCGACGGTGTTGGCCTTGCGCTCGATCCACGGTGTATCGTGGCCGAGCCCCGCGCGCCTAACATTATCGAGGTTCGCGCTGCAGCCGCCTGGACGGGATTCACACCGTGCTTTGTCCGGGTGCTCGATGTCGGGAGCGGCTTCGCTGCTGCAGCCGCCATTGCACCGGCTTGCGACGGTACGTGTGTCCCCGTGCCCGTGATCCACTGGCCAGCAGAAGGTGGCGCGGATAAAGGCCCATGCGTCTGAGAGTCCTCTCTGATTGGGGTTGCCGGGGTCAAGCTGTTCCTCTTGCCTTGAGCCATTCCCGTAGGTCACTCGCTTCTCTTCGCGGTCGGCGCATGGCCGCCTCATGATGGGGTCAGGAGGGCGAGGCGTCTCAATCTGTCCCGCGACCTTCGGGGCATCGCTGCCCTCCGGCTCCGGACTCTCAGCGAGATCGCCTCGCCCATCGTCCCCACGGAAACGATGTCGGCTCCGCCTTCGTCAGGCGGAAACTGAAACTCCTCGGGTCATGCGATGGCCGCCGGTGCTGCGGCCGGCTTGCCCAAGCGGAACGCGCTGCCATCGGCCCCCGTCACCCGGGAGGGGCAGGCGCTAGAGAGAGAGAGAGAGAGAGAGAGAGAGAGAGAGATGTTTGATCCCGGATTTTGCTGGTGCACTCTCGCCGCAGGAATCGAGGGACGCGCTATGGGTCAGGTTCTTCACGGGAGCGCCACGACGACTGAGGCAGTCCGTCGAGCGATACAACATAGTCAAGCGAGCCTGAGGGCGTTGGCGAAGCGCTACAGCATTAACCCCAAGACGGTAGCCAAGTGGAAGAAGCGCACTTCGGTCACCGACGTGCCTACCGGGCCGAAGAACCCGTCTTCAACGGTGCTGACCATCGATGAGGAGGCCGTCATCGTCGCATTCCGCCGGCACACCCTGCTGCCGCTCGATGATTGCCTCTATGCGCTGCAGCCAACGATCCCCTCGCTGACGCGCTCGTCCTTGCATCGCTGCCTACAGCGTCACGGGATCAGCCGCTTGCCCGAGGTTGAGGGCGATACGCCGGCCAAGACCAAGTTCAAAAGCTACCCCATCGGCTTTTTCCACATCGATCTCGCCGAGGTGCGGACCGCTGAAGGCAGGCTTTACATGTTCGTAGCGATCGACAGGACGAGTAAGTTCGCCTTCGTCGAGCTCCATCGCGAAGCCAGGCAACGCACCGCGGGCGACTTCCTCCGGCGATTGATCGCCACCGTCCCCTACAAGATCCACACCGTGCTGACCGACAACGGCATCCACTTCACGACGCCCGGCGCCGGCGGCTCCGCGGTTCAGCTCATCAAAGAGGCCTTGGCAAACGGAGAACCGTTCCGTGCCCATGCTTTCGAACTCGCCTGCGCCAGGGCCGATATCGACCACCGCACCACCAAGCCAAAACACCCGTGGACCAATGGCCAGGTCGAGCGGATGAATCGCACGCTCAAGGAAGCAACGGTCCAGCGCTACCACTACGACAGCCACGATCAGCTCCAGCGCCACCTCGCAGACTTCGTCGCCGCCTACAATTTCGGCCGCCGGCTGAAGACCCTCAAAGGCCTCACACCCTACGAGTTCATCTGCAAGCGATGGACCATCGAGCCCGAAAAATTCACGCTTGATCCGACCCACCAAAACCCAGGACTAAACATCTAGAGTTTGATCCGCAGAGGTGGAATCACTGAAGCGGTGAAGTGGTCTCCCGGCAAAGTTCTGGACGAGGATCCATCCTCTGGGATCCTGGTCCAGGGCGGGCTCAGGTCCGCCAGCGCCGATGCATCCAAAGCCACTGGCCCGGCGTCTCCCGCACCCAGCCCTCGATGATGCGGTTCACCAGCGCCGTGCCGGCCTCCACGTCGATCTTGCCGGCTGCGTCGCGCGGCATTTCCAACGCTTCCGTGAACTCCAGCCGGAAGCGGTTGTTCGGCAGGCGGATGGCGCGCAGCCCGTGCACCGGGGCCTCGAAGCGCTTGGCCAGCCGCACGAGAAAGGGGTTCGCCGCCACCGGATGGCCGAAGAAGGGCACGCGCGGCCCGCGGCCGAAGCGCTGGTCGATCAGCATGCCGAGGGTCAGCCCCTGGTCCAGCGCCTCGGCCATACGGATCGGCGCGGTCATACCCGTCGGGATCAGCCGGCCCATGATGGGCTCGCGCATCGCCACGATATCGGCCGCGATATAGGGGTTGTTCGGCGTGCGGTAGAGGATCGCCG
The DNA here is from genome assembly GCA_028291485.1 of Rubritepida sp. Taxonomy (GTDB): domain Bacteria; phylum Pseudomonadota; class Alphaproteobacteria; order Acetobacterales; family Acetobacteraceae; genus Roseococcus. Next base: position 7,565 of record JAQGHZ010000677.1, read on the forward strand.
CCGGCTGACCGAGCTTGAAGGCCGCCACCGCCGGCAGCTCCCAGTTCCCCAGATGCGCGGCAAAGACCAGGACCGGCTTGCCCGACAGCCGCAGCGCCTCGAAGCGCGCGTGGGTCGCCTCATCCGCCTCGACGCGGCCGCCCTCCACGTCGAACAGGGCCTCCAGATGCGGGTACTCGCAGGCCGTCCGGCCGAGGTTCGACCAGGCGTCGCGCGCGATGGCCAGCCGCTCTGCCTCGGTCTTCTCCGGAAAGGCGAGCCGGAGGTTCTCCATCGTGTGCTTGTGGTTGCGCGTCCAGACGCCGACCCGCGGCCCCGCCCAGGCGCCCAGGTTGGAGGCGCGGTCCGGCCCCAGCGCCCGCAGCGCCGCGAAGACCAGCCGGGCCAGCTGCGCGACCGTCCACTCGCCGAAGATCTGCAGCCGCCTCACAGCTTGATGACGATCTTCCCGAAGACGTTGCGCGCCTCGAGCCGCGCCAGGCCCACCTGGAAACGCTCGGCGTCCAGCACCGTGTCGATCACCGGGCGGATACCCTGTGCCATCTTCGCCAGGCCCTCGCCGATGTTGCGGATCGTCGAACCGAAGCTGCCCTGGATTTTCAGCTGCCGCTGGAAGATCATCATGAGGTTCGTCTCGGCCGACATGCCGCTGGTGCTGCCGCAGGTGACCAGCCGCCCGCCCATCTTCATCGAGAGCAGCGAGCCGGCCCAGGTGGCGGCGCCCACATGCTCGAAGACCACGTCCACGCCGCGCTTTGCGGTGACGCGACGGGCGACGCTCTCGAAGCGGTCGGTGTTGTAGTTCACCACGTGGTCGACCCCGAGCGCGCGGGCCTTCATCGCCTTATCCTCGTCGCCCACCGTGCCTATCACCGTGCAGCCGATGGCCTTGGCCATGCGCACGGCGATGCTCCCGATGCCCGATCCGGCCGCATGCACCAGCACGGTCTCGCCCGGCTCCAGCCTGGCATTGTCGAAGAGCATGTGCTGCACGGTCGAATAGGTGATGCCGGCGCAGGCCGCGTCCTCGACCGCCACGCCGGGCGGCACCTGCACGACCTGCCGCGCCGGGACGTTGATGAGGCCGCGCGCGAAGCCGTCCACGTGGAAGCCGCGGACGCCGGCGACGTTCTCGCAGAGGTTGTCGCGGCCGGCGCGGCATTCCTTACACTGGCCGCAGGTGAGGCCGCCGTAGGGCACGACCATCTGGCCCTGGGCGAAGCCGGTGACGCCGGGGCCGATGGCCGCCACGTCGCCCACGCCTTCGGCGCCGACGCTGATCGGCAGGGTCCGCTTGGCGAAGGCCATGCCGCGCCAGCCCCAGACGTCGATGTGGTTGAGGGCGACCGCACGCATGGCGATCTGGACCTCGCCGGGGCCGGGCGGCGGCGGGGGGTCGATGTCCATGAGGCGGAGGTCACGGTCGGCCAGAAGCTGAAGGGCGCGCATTTCGGCGCAGTAGCAGGGTTCCG
>JAQGHZ010000702.1 GCA_028291485.1 Rubritepida sp.
TCGCTGATGACCATCAGGATCCGGCGGTGCTCCGAGCGGGTCAGCAGCCGGCGATAGGCCCAGTTCAGCGCCTCACCGTCGATGTTCTCCTTGAGGAGCCCCTCGCGCAGCATGAGGCCCATGGCCCGGCGCGAGCGCCGCCAGGGCGCGTCGGCCGCCTTGTACACGATGTGCCGCAGGTCGTTCAGTCGGCCGGGATTGCGCGGCTTGCCCTCCTGCACCCACTTCTCGCGCGACTGGCCGCCCTTCCAGGCGCGGGTGGTGAAGCCGAGGATCTCGGTCTTCACCGCGCAGCGCTCCAGCGTGCGGGCCAGGATGTCGGCGCACATGGCCGCGACGGTGATGGGACGGCCGCGCATGGAGCCGGAATTGTCGATGAGCAGCGTCACGACGGTGTCGCGGAAATCGGCCTCGCGCTCGCGCTTGTAGGAGAGCGAGAGGGTCGGGTTCGCGACCACGCGGGCGAGCCGCGCGACGTCGAGGATGCCCTCCTCCAGGTCGAAATCCCAGGCGCGCTGCTGCTGCGCCATCAGCCGGCGCTGCAGCCGGTTGGCGAGCTTCGACACCACGCCCTGCAGGTGCTGCAGCTGCTGGTCGAGCTGCTGGCGCAGACGGGTGAGCTCCTCCGGATCGCAGAGATCCTCGGCCTCGACCACCTCGTCGAACTGCGTCGCGAAGGGCTTGTAGCGCGAGCTGTCGTCGGTCTGTGGGACTTCCTTGCGGGCCTGGGGGCCGCCGGGCTTCTCGTCGCCCTCGGCGGCGGCGCCCTCTTCCTCGCTCTCCTCGGCCTCCTCGTCCGCGGCCTCGCCTTCCATGCTCTCGGGCTCGGCGCCCTGCATGGATTCCTGCTCCTGGGACTGCGCCTCGCCGGCGCTGGACTGGTCCTGCTGGGAGGACTGGTCGCCGCCCTCGTCGCCTTCCTCGTCCTGGTCGGCCTCGCTGTCGACCTCGGCCTCGGCCAGGTCGAGCGCCGTCAGGAGTTTTCTCGCCGCGCGGGCGTAGGCGTCCTGGTCCTCGGTGGAGGTGTGGGCGAGCTCGGCCATCGCGTCGGCCGCCTTCTCGTCCAGCGTCTCACGCCACATGTCGAGCACGCGCTGGGCGGCGGCCGGCACCGGCTCGCCGGTGATGCGCTCGCGCGCCATCAGGGCCAGCGCCGTGTGCATCGGCAGCTGGTCCTTCCGCGTCATGCGGTCGTAGCCCTCGGCCTCGCATTCCTCGGAGAGGCGCGCGCGCAGGTTGGCGGCGACGCCGGCCATGTGCCGGCTGCCGACGGCCTGGACGCGCACATCCTCCAGCGCGTCGAAGACCTCGCGGGCCTCCTTGCGGGAGGGCGAGCGGGCGGCGTGGGCGGCCTCGTCATGGTGGCGCAGCTTGAGCGCGACGGCATCGGCCGCGCCGCGCAGCTTCGCCATCTCGGCGGGCGGGAGGGATCTTGTGGGCAGCGGCAGGCGCGCACGCTTGCCGGAGACGCCGGCCGGCCCGGGCTGGAAGGCGACCTGCACCTCTGCCTGCTGGGCGATGGCGCGGACAGCGCCGGCGGTCGCGCGCTTGAACTCTTCCTGCCGCGTGAGGTCCAGCTTCGACATGTTCAGCTCGTTCGATCGAGGCGGCGAAGGCGCCGCACCACGTCAGCCATAGGCCGAGGCAGGACGTTGCGGTCCTGCCTCGATCCCATCTTCTAGCTCGCCTTCTTGTAGAGCCCCGTCGAGATCTCGGCATTGAAGCAGCGCTGGTAGTATTCCGCCACGGTCGAGCGCTCGGCCTCGTCGCACTTGTTCAGGAAGGTCAGCCGGAAGGCGAAGCCGATATCGCCGAAGATGCGCGTGTTGTCGGCCCAGGTGATGACCGTGCGGGGCGACATGACGGTCGAGATGTCGCCGGCGATGAAGCCCGCGCGCGTCAGGTCGGCGAGCGCCACCATGGCCTCGACCTGCTTCTTCATCTTCGCGTCGTTGGTCGCGCCGAGCTTGGCGAGAACGATCTCCGTCTCCTGCGCGTGCGGCAGGTAGTTCAGGGTCGCGACGATGTTCCAGCGGTCCATCTGGCCCTGGTTGATCTGCTGCGTGCCGTGATAGAGGCCGGTCGTGTCGCCCAGGCCAACGGTGTTCGCCGTGGAGAAGAGGCGGAACATCGGGTGCGGGCGGATGACGCGGTTCTGGTCGAGCAGGGTCAGCTTGCCCTCGACCTCGAGCACGCGCTGGATCACGAACATCACGTCCGGGCGGCCGGCGTCGTACTCGTCGAACACGAGCGCGCAGGGGTGCTGCAGCGCCCAGGGCAGGATGCCCTCGCGGAACTCCGTGATCTGCTTGCCGTCCTTGAGGACGATGGCGTCCTTGCCGATGAGGTCGATGCGCGAGATGTGGCTGTCGAGGTTCACGCGGATGCAGGGCCAGTTGAGGCGCGCCGCCACCTGCTCGATGTGGGTGGACTTACCCGTGCCGTGATAGCCCTGGATCATCACGCGCCGGTTGAAGGCGAAGCCGGCGAGGATGGCCAGCGTGGTCTCGCGATCGAAGCGGTAGGAGGTGTCGAGCTCGGGCACATGCTCGGTGCGCGTCGAGTAGGCGGGCACCTGCATGTCGATGTCCACGCCGAAGACCTCGCGGGCATCGACGGTGATATCGGGCAAATTGATCGCCGAGGTCGGGCTCACATCGCCAAGTTGGGCCAGCTTCGTCATCACGCTTCCGCTTCGTTGCATTTGGGTGTCCGGGGAATGTTAGGGCAGCCCGCGTCGCGCGGCTACCCGGCATGACCCACGTCGCTGACCTATCCCGCGTGGACGGGTTGCGCGGCGTCCGCCGCCCGGCCTACGCGCTGTCGCAGCAGCGAATAGGCCCGGTTGATGTCCTTCAGCTTCTCTTCGGAGCTGCGGTCGCCGCCATTCGCGTCCGGATGGTAGCGCTTGGCGAGCGACTTGTAACGGTTCTTCAGCGTCGCAGGATCGAGCGGCCATTCCAGCTCGAGCAGGCCGAGGGCCGCGCGCAGCTCGGGCGGCGCCTCGTGCCGGGGCGGCTGGCGGCGCTTCTCGTGCAGCGCCGTGTCGCGCAGGATTCCGAGGGGATCGGCCATCATTTCAGGATCGATGTAGGAGCCGCCGCCCAGGCGGCCCAGCGGCCAGGTCGGCCGCTGCCAGCCGGTGTCGGAGCGGATGGCGGTCTCGATGGCGGCCTCGCCCATGCCCCGGTAGAAGTCCCAGCCGGCATTGTACTGGCGCACATGGTCCAGGCAGAACCAGAGGTATTCGCGCAGCGCGCGGTCCTTGGGGGCGCGGAACTCGCCGTGCTTCTCGCAGCCGTGCGAGGCGCAGCCGCGGGGCGGCGCCTTGGGGTCGGTCTGGGGCTGAAAGCTCGCGCGGCGGGCCATCCGGACTTTATGGGTGGACGGAACGGGGTTGGCAACGTCGTCGTGGCGGGCGAAAGCTGGGGTCATGGACAATCGGGCCGATCGGATCCGGTCCGTGCTGGTGGCGCAGTTCGCGCCGGCGCGGATCGAGGTGGTGGATGACAGCGCAAAGCATGCGGGCCATGCCGGCGCTGCGCCGGGAGGGCAGACGCATTACAGCGTGCTGCTGGTGAGCGAAGTCTTTACGGGCATGAACCGCGTGGCGCGTTCCCGCGCGGTGCATGCGGTGCTGGAAGCCGAGTTCTCCGGCGGGCTGCACGCGCTGGCGCTGACGCTGCGGGCCCCGTCGGAAGTCAGCTGAGCCGCGGCTGCACGCGCCGAACGGTCAGCCGGCGCATCCGCCCATCCTGGGTCGGCCAGTCCAACGAGCAAGGCCGCGTCCAAAAATGGCGAGGCGGGAAGGCATAGGGGAGAGATGTCCTTCCGGACCGCGAAAATCAAGCGTCGTGCCCCCAAGCGTCGTGGGGCCCTGAGGATCAGCCGATGGTTTTTTCGGCCGTCTTCTCAGCGAGGTCGCTCCACTCCGGCCACTTCTTCCGGACGACCGGGCTGTCCGGCGCATAGGCGTGGCAGGTGCCGAGCAGATGCGGGCGCTTCCGCGGTGCACCGGCCGCCTCCGCCTCGCTCTGCGCGTCCTGCTTGCGCTTGCGCATCGGCCAGACGGTCTGGAAGGCGACCGTCGCCATCTGGGCGATCACCTCGCGCAAATGGGTGCAGCCGAGCACGCCGCCCACCCGCTCGTTCACCGCGCGGTTGAAGCCTGCGCCGATGGTCAGCCCCGCGAGGTTCGCGAAGTTCGGCGTGGCGCCGGGGCAGACGGCGAAGGGGGTATAGTCGGACACGGCCTCGCAGGCCGTGATCTTCATATCCATATCCACCGTCATCCGGACCCACATTCCGTGGATCGGATCGCCGGGCCCGACGTCGCCGCGGTGCTCGGAGGGGAAGCCGTAGGTCTTGGTGTCGGTGAGATGCGCCTCGATGTCGACCAGGCCGTCCTCGCGCACATAGCCGCGCAGCGAGATATCCCGCAGGTGCGACAGTTTCCGGGGCGAGGGGGATGACAATGGCATTGCCATATAAGATAGGCTTTATGCCGCACTGCGCAACGTCACCGCCAAACCGCAGCGCGAATTGCTGCCCTGCGAAGATGCCCGCTCTGGCGGCCGGGGCTCCCGCGTGGTAGCCGCCTCCCGCAAATTCCTCCTGCCAATTCCTCCCGAGGGGCCGCTATGTCCGACCAGCCGATCCAGCTCCCGAATCCGAACAACGGCGAGGCGCCGCTGCCGCTGACGCTCAACATCCAGTTCACCAAGGACCTGTCCTTCGAGGTTCCCGGCGCCCCCGGCATCTTCGCGACGCTGCGCGAGCAGCCCCGGGTGGACTTGGCGCTCGACGTCCAGGCCCGGCCGGTCCAGGAGGGCGAGAACGTCTTCGAGATCTCGCTGATCATCCGCGCCGACGCGAAGTCCTCCGACGGGACGCAATGCTTCATCGCCGAGCTGACCTATTGCGGGATCTTCACCATCAACGTCCCGCAGGAGCATCTGGAGCCGGTGCTGCTGGTCGAATGCCCGCGACTGCTTTTCCCCTTTGCGCGCAACATCCTGGCGGATGTGACGAGCGGCGGCGGCTTCCCGCCGGTGATGCTCAATCCGATCGATTTCGTTCAGCTGTGGCAGAATCGCCGCGGTCAGGCCTCAGGCACCGCCTGAAGCCGAACCACAAGCGGTTGCGGCGTCGCGTTGGTGCCGGCGATATGTGGTGAATAATATGCCGCATAATGGGAGGTTGTTTCACCTGGCGCCAATGCACGCGTAGCTTGCAATCTTTAGCAATCAACGGTTTATTTTCTCTCGTTCTTTAACGTGAGAGTAAGTTGTATGGCGCCCGTGCAACCGTCAGTTGCGCTTTCTTCCGCCCCGATCCTCCCGTTCCGGCGCGAGCGGCCGGCGCCCCAACCGCCGCTGCACCTCTCGCCGCCGCATCTGGCCGGCACCGAGCTGGACGCGCTGCGGGAGACGCTGGAATCCGGCTGGCTGGCTCCCGCGGGCCCGACCCTCACCCGCTTCGAGACCGCGCTGACCGCCACGATGCAGCTGCCCCATGCGGTCGCCCTCAGCTCCGGCACGGCCGCGCTGCATCTCGGCTACCGGCTGCTCGGCGTCGAGCCGGGCGACGAGATCTGGACCAGCACCCTCACCTTCGTCGCCACCGTGGCACCCGCGATCCAGATGGGCGCCACCCCGCGCTTCCTCGACGTCGATCCCACCAGCTGGACGCTCGACCCGCATCTGCTGCGCGAGGAGCTGTCCGCCGCCGCGCGGCGCGGCCGGCTGCCGCGGGTGGTCGTGCCGGCCGATCTCTACGGCCAGCCCTCCGACATGGAGGCGATCCGCGCCGCCTGCGCCCGCTGGGGCGTGGCGGTGCTCTCCGACAGCGCCTGCGCGCTGGGCGGGCGGCAGCACGGCAAACCCGCCGGCCATGGCGCCGACCTCGTGGCGGTGAGCTTCAACGGCAACAAGAACGTGACGGCCGGCGGCGGCGGGGCGCTGCTCTCGGCGGACGGCGCGATGATCGGCCGCGCCCGCCACCTCGCCACCCAGGCCAGGGAGCCGGCGGCGCACTACCAGCACGAGACGACGGGCTTCAACTACGCCATGAGCTCGGTGCTCGCCGCCGTCGGCCTGGCGCAGCTGCCGAGCCTGGAGGAGCGCGTCGAGACCCGCCGCGCCATCTTCGGACGCTACGTGGACGCGCTGGGCCTGCTCCCCGGCCTGTCCTTCATGCCGGAGCCAGGCTGGTCGCGCTCCACGCGCTGGCTGAGCGCGATGCTGGTCGACCCACGGCGCTTCGGCGTGGACCGCGAGGCCATGCGCCTCGCCCTCGCCGACCAGGGGATCGAGAGCCGGCCGGTCTGGAAGCCGCTGCACCTGCAGCCCGCCTTCCGGCAGACGCCCTCGGCGGGCGGGCAGGTGGCGGCGGCACTGTTCGAGCAGGGGCTGTGCCTGCCCTCGGGCAGCGGGATGACGGTGCCGGAGCAGTTCCGGGCGATCTCGGCGATCCGTGCGCTGCATCGGTGATGCGAGGGGCTCTGCCCCTCGACCCCGCCAGGGCTTTTGGCCCTGGACCCTCTCACTGATGAAGGGCCAGGAAACGAGTTTCCTGGTGGGGGGGTTTGGGGGGGCGAAGCCCCCTCAACCGCGCTGCTAGCTTGCGCATCCTCTACCTTCACCAGCACTTCTCCACCCCCGATGGAGCGACCGGCACGCGCAGCCACGCCATGGCCCGCGCCCTGGCGCAGCGCGGCCATGCGGTGACGCTGGCCTGCGGGCAGTTCTCCGAGGCGACGACGGGGCTCTCCGGGCCGTTCCGCCGGGGTCGGCGCTCCGGCCGCGTCTCCGGCTTCGAGGTGGTGGAATTCTCCATCCCCTGCGGCAATGCGTTGGGCCTGGCCGCCCGAACCGGCGCCTTCCTGCGCTACGCGGCGCGCGCCGGGTGGATGGCGGCGCGCGGCGAGTGGGACCTGGTGATCGCCAGCTCCACCCCCCTCACCGTCGCCCTGCCCGCCCTGGCCGCGCGAC
>JAQGHZ010000703.1 GCA_028291485.1 Rubritepida sp.
TTCAAGCTCTTCTACGACCACATGAAGCGCTACCTGGCGCGGGAGAAGCTCTCCGTCGCCAAGCGCCTGCGCGTCGCCATGGGCCGGATCGGCGAGAGCGAGGACGACGAGCTCGCCTTCGCCTTCCATTGCAGCAATGACGCGCCCGGCGTGGCCTACGAGCACGGCCGCTGCTCCGCCGGCTACATGGGCCGCGCGATGAGCTACTACCGCTTCCGCCATATCGAGCGCAGCACCAGCATGATCTTCAAGTCGGTCGGGCTGGATCCGCATGGGCGGATGGCCTACCTCGCCGCCCGGCTCGGCTGGCGGCTGCTCTGCTGGAAGCGGGACAAGTTCTTCCGGATGCTCTCCTCCCAGGGCGAACCGATCCGGGGCGAACCGATCCGGCAAGCCGCCTGAGGTGCGGCGGCGCGCGCTCCTCGGCCTCGCCGGCACGCTCCCGCTCGGTTGCACCGCCGTCGCCCAGGGGCCTGATCCCGGCGACAACGCCAGTGGCGGCCTGCGCGATCTGGCCCGCCCCCGCGGCCTCACCTTCGGCACAGCGGTGCGCAGCGACAAGCTGGCGGTCGGCCCCACCCTCTCCGCCCTTGTCGCGCGCGAGGCCGAGCTGCTGGTGCCGGAATGGGAGGGCAAGTGGGACGCCCTCCAGCCCCAGCGCGGCCGCTTCGATTTCGAGCCTCTGCGCGCCGTGCTGCGCCTCGCCCAGGCCAACCGCCAGCGCGTCCGCGGCCATGCGCTGCTCTGGCACGAGGCCATGCCGCCCTGGCTCGCGCCCGCCCTGGCCGAGGGCCAGTCCCAGGCGCAGCAGATCCTGGAGACGCACATCACCACGGTGCTCGGCGAGACGCGCGCCGCGATCCGCGACTGGGACGTGGTGAACGAGGTGATCTCGGCGCCGCCGGGCGGCGACAATCCCGGCCCGGCGAATGGCGACCTGCGCCCCTCGCCCTGGCTGAGCGCACTAGGCCCCGGCTATATCGAGCGGGCGCTGCGCCTCGCCCGCCAGGCCGACCCCACGCTGCGGCTGACGATGAACGAGTTCGCCGTCTATGCCGACACGCCCTGGGCCCAGGCCAAGCGGGAAGGGCTGCTGCGCGTGGTGCGGGGACTGCTCGATCGCAATTGCCCGCTCGACGCCATCGGCATCCAGGGCCACCTGCAGATGCGCGAGCCCTTCCGGCCCGAGCCCTTCGTCCAGTTCCTGACCACGCTGCGTGGCATGGGCCTTTCGGTCCTGATCACCGAGATGGACGTGCGCGAGCCGGACGTGCTGGCGCCGACCCTTGCGGCGCGCGACGCGGCGGTGGCGGAGTATGCCGGCGCCTTCCTCCAGGCGGCGCGCGACGGCGGGGCGCGAACCTTCCTCGTTTGGGGCCTGACGGACCGCGATTCCTGGCTGCTCTCCGATCCCGGCGTGGCGCGGCATGACGGCCAGACGACACGCGGGCATCCCTACGATTCCGAGTTGCGCCCCAAGGCGCTGCAGGCGAGGCTGGCGCAGTTCTTCTCCGCCTGAGGCGCCCGGCGACCGCAGCCGCAGCTATGCCCCGCTGACCCGTTCCCGCTATCCTGGGCCCAACGTCCAAGATCGCAGGAGTCCAGGAATGACCAGCCTCACCCGGCGAGCCGCGCTTGCGCTGCCGCTTGCCGTCCCCGCCCTCGTCTCCGCCCGCGCCGAGGGCTGGCGCCCGACCCAGCAGGTCCGGATCATCTGCCCGGCCGCCGCCGGCGGCACGGCCGACATGATGGCGCGCCTGCTGGCCCAGCACCTGACGGCCGCCTGGGGCCAGACCGCCGTGGTGGACAACCGGTCGGGCGCCGGCGGCATCATCGGCACGCAGGAATTCCTGCGGCAGGCGCCGGATGGACACACCATCCTCTCCGGCAATATCGGCCCCCAGGCCATCGGCTATTCGCTCTACCGCAACCTGCCTTACCGGCCGGAGAGCGTGATCCCCGTGGCCGGCAGCGTGCGCGGGCCGAACGTGCTGGTGGTGCACCCCTCGGTGCCCGCGCGCACCGTGCCGGAGCTGGTGGCGCATCTGAAGGCCAATCCGGGCAAGCTGTCCTACGGATCGCCCGGCATCGGGCAGAGCGGCCACCTCACCTCCGTCTGGTTCAGCCAGCTTACGGGCACCGAGGGCATCCACGTTCCCTTCCGTGGCGCCGGTCCGGCGGCCATCGAGCTCGTGGCGGGCAATATCCAGTACATGTGGGACAACCTCTCGAGCGGCATCGAGCAGATCCGCGGCGGCCGCGTGCGCGCCATCGCCGTCTCCAGCGCCGAGCGGAACCCGCAGCTCCCCGACGTGCCGGCAGCGCGCGAGACCTTGCCGGAGCTGGCCGATTTCGAGGTGAACACCTGGTTCGGCAAGTTCTACCAGGCCGGCACGCCGAACCACATCGTGCAGTCGCTGAACGAGCAGATGCGCGTCCTCTCCGAGACGGACAACTTCAAGGCGCGGGTGGCGCAGATCGGCAGCGTCTCGCTCTGGGGGACGCCGGAGCAATTCGCGAATTTCGTGAACAACGAGATCGCGAAATGGCGCGGCGTGATCCAGCGCGAGGGCTTGCAGATGGATGTGTCCTGAGCCTCGGAAACACGCCATCCTCCCGGCCAAACAAGATCGGGAGGCAAAGACCTCATGCAGGACCTGTCCCGTAGGGCCGCGCTGGCCCTGCCGCTCGCCGCCGCACCGCTCCTGACCGCTCGCGCCGAGGACTGGAAGCCGACCCAGCAGGTTCGCCTGCTGGTGGCGGCGGCCCCCGGCGGCACGACCGACATCATGGCGCGTCTGCTTTCGCCGCGGCTCCAATCACGCTGGGGCGTCTCGGTCGTGACGGAGAACCGCGCCGGTGCCGGCGGCACGATCTGCACATTGGAGATGGTGCGCGCGCGGCCCGACGGCACGACCATCATGTCCGGCAATATCGGCCCGCAGGCCATCGCCTATTCGCTGGTCCGCAACCTGCCGTATCGGCCCGAGCAGGTGCTCTCCATCGCCGGCACCATCACCGGCCCCAACGTGCTGGTGGTGAACAACAGCGTCCCGGCGCGCAGCGTGGCGGAGCTCGCGGCGTTGATCCGCGCGCAGCCGGGCCGGATCAGCTATGCCTCGACCGGCGTGGGGCAGTCCACTCACCTCTCGCCCGTGCTGATGCTGCAGATGCTAAACGCCGAGGCTATCCACGTACCCTTCCGCGGCTCGGGCCCTGCCCAGGTGGATCTGCTGGCCGGCAACGTGAACTTCCTCATCGACAATCTGACAGGCGTCATCGAGCACATCCGGGCCGGCCGCGTGCGCGCGCTGGCGGTGACGAGCAAGGAGCGCAGCCCGCAGCTGCCCGACGTGCCCGCGATGCGCGAGACCCTGCCGGAGCTGGCGAATTACGAGGTAAACACC
>JAQGHZ010000742.1 GCA_028291485.1 Rubritepida sp.
CGCGCGTGGCAGAGCGAGCGAGGCTCGGGGTAGACGCCCGCGGCTTCGAACCCCTGCACCTTGTCGGCATGGACCCCGTACAGAATGTACTCGGCAAAGTGCCGCGTGCGGGCCAGGGTGATCGCCCAGGGCCGTTTCGAGACGGCCTCGATACGCTGCGTCATGGCAGCCAGGGCCGAACGCCTCCAGATGACCAGCCCGTCGATGTACTCGCCGCCGCCCCAGCCCGTCGGAGGAAGCCCCAGCAGCCGCGCCGCCGTCTGGTGCCAGGGGAGGTGGCTGTCGAGTTCGATCCTCTGCGTGTCGCGATAGAGCCGGACCTTCCCGTCGCGTGCCAGGTGATCCATCGTCAGCGGGCGGATGAAGGCATTGTCGCTGTCCACATGGACCACGATGTCGGCCGTCGCCCTTTCGGTCGCTGCGATCTTGATGATCTGCTGAACGATCCAGCCGCGGACCGGGGCGCTGAACGGCGTCAGGTACAGGGCCCTGCGCAGTATCCCCACCCGCCGCCTGAGCCAGGCCGGGGCGGCCGGAAGCTTGAAGAAGCCCTTCGGGAGGAAGCCGTCTTCCGACAGGATCCGCCGGCGCGGCGAGGCCAGCGTCCGGAACAGCTCGACATCCCCGGCCGGAACGATCAGCCAATGCTCGATCTGAGGAGGAACGAAGCGGTCGACGCTGTCGCAGAGCATCCTGCAAGCCTCGAAATCGCCGCGGAAGGAGCAGGTCGACAGCAGGGCGGTCGGGGCCGGATCGGCCATCAGCCGCACCCATCCGCGCCCGGCCGCGGGCGCCTTGGACGGGAGGCCGGGGCAGGCCCGCCTCCGATGATCGCGATGCCGGTCGGCGTCATCACTGTCATGGGATATCCTCAAGCGGCCATGCGCTGGTAGGCGAAACTTTCCGCAGGCGATAGGCGGCAGTGGAGATACGGGGGAAGATTTAACGAAGCCGGAAGGCGATTCACGGCTTCGGCGATTCCGCCTCGCCGGTCGCGCTCGGGACGCGTCGCCGGAACACCGGCACGGCGCCCTGCCTCGCCACCGGCCGCTGGATGAGGCGGATCGGGCGGTGCGGGCTCCGCGCCGCCGGTGCCGGCGGCGGGGCCGCTTGCCTTTCGGTCGCGCGTGGCCGGCTCAGGGTCAGCAACCCGAAGATCCAGAAGAGCACGAACAGGTCGGGGTTCAGCAGAATGGCCTCGCCGTTCGCCTGGATGGCCATGATGGACAGGAAAAGAAGAGTCCAGAACGCGGCATTCCGGGGCCCGCGCCGCAGGCCCGTCGCGGCGCGCGCGATCGTCGCCAGGGCCATGACCGCCGCGAGGCCCATTCCGAGCCAGCCGAGCTGCAGCAGGATCTCGAGATAGCCGCTGTGGGAGGACGGCGGCTCCCAGCCCACCGCGATCCAGATCCACCGCACGATGGGCGAGGACTGGTTCCAGAAGGCGGCATAGCCGTAGCCGAGCAAGGGCCGGTCCGCGATCGCGCGCCAGCTCTCCGCCCAGATCTCCGTGCGCCCGGTGAGCGTGGAATCCTTGCCGATCGCCTCGAACAGCGCATCGGTATCGACCAGCGCCAGCATGAGCATCGCGCCCACCAGCATGACTCCGATGCCGACGACCGCCGCCAGGGTCCAGGCCCGGCCCCGGTCCAGCCAGATCATGAGGATCGTGGCCATGCCGGTGCCCGCCGTCAGCAGGAAGGCCGTGGTGGCGCGGGCCAGGACGAGCATGGCGAGCAGGAACAGCAGGATCAGGCCGTCAGCCAGCCGCAGCTTCCCGCGCTCGAGCACCAGATAGGATAGCGAGAGCGCGCAGAGCGTCATCGCGAAGCCGAGCGTGTTCTTCTGCAGGAACACGCCGCGGATGGCATTGGCATACTCGCCCACGTCGTAGCCGATGTCCGGACGGACCGCCGCGACGGCCAGGCTCGCCACGGCAAGGACCAGCAACAGGCCCAGCGCGAGGCGCATGATCCTCGCCATCCCGAAGACGGCATGGGTCGAGAGCGCGAAGAGCATCAGCGCCACCAGGCTCACGGAGCGGCGCAGGGTCGCGTCCGGATAGTTCGACCAGAGGCTCGAGCTGGCGATGAAGGCGATCAGCAGCAGGAAGGGCCAGGCCGGAAGGAGCAGCGCGGCGCAGCGGCGCCAGTGGATCAGGCAGGCCAGGGAAGAGCCGAGCAGAATGGTGACCTGCATCAGCGTGCTCATCGGATCGACCACGCCGACGACGATGGAAGGCGGCCCGAGGGGCAGCCTTGCGCCGCCGTAGAGGAACAGGCCGATGATCACGAGCAGGTGATGGAGCCGCCCGGGCCGGCCGGCGTCGGCGGCCGCTGGAAGCATCGGGCGCTCAAGCATCCGGGGCATGGCCGGCGTTGCGGCTGGGGCAGGCGGCACCTCGGTTCCCCCCATCCGCCGCTACTGCAACGGGATCGGCGCGATCCCGTTGATCGAGTAGTTGAACGTGCGGTTGAACGGCATCATCCGGTTCACATACTGATCGAGCCACACGTTCGCCTCGCTGATGCGGCTGCGCGGAACATAGACGATGTCGCCGGCGAAGAGCGGCACGTCCTCGCCGAGGGCGGTGCCGGAGATGTAGCCCTGCAGGTCCAGCGTGCGCATCATCGGGCGGTTGTTGGCCGCCCGCCGGATGAGGACGACCTGGCTCGTGCGGGCGTATTCCTCGAAGCCCCGGGCGAGCAGGACCGCGTCGAGCACGCCGCGCCGGCCCGGAATGGGATAGGCGCCCGGCTGCTTGACGGCCCCGCCGACCATCACGAGCGAGCCGGCCGCCTCCTCGATGCCCAGGGTGACGACCGGGTTTGTCAGGACGCGGCGCGACGCGGCGGTGACCGCGGCCTGCGCCGCCTGGACCGTCAGGCCGCCCACCGGGACCGGGATCTGGCCCGCCGAGCGGATCGCGATGGTACCGTCGGGCGCG
>JAQGHZ010000751.1 GCA_028291485.1 Rubritepida sp.
AACCTCCCGCAGCCGCTTCTCGCCGGCTTGCGCGCCAAGGCACAGACCCACCTCCTGCGCGGCCGAGGCCGGCGTGCAGATCATGGTCGAGGCCGCGTAGAAAACACGGCCCACCGGATTGAGATTGCCGTGCAGATGATCCTGCGCGAAGGGTTCGACCACCAGCCACACCCCGTCCGGACGCAGCGTCTCACGTACATGGCGCCCGGCGCCCACTGGGTCGCCCATGTCGTGCAGGCAATCGAACATCGCGACGAGGTCGTAGTCCTGTGCAGGAAAATCCTTCGCCGAGGCGCAGGCGAAAGTGACGCGGTCGGCGACGCCGGCATCCTTCGCCGCGGCGCGGGCGCGCGCGATCGACGGCTCGTGGTAGTCGAAGCCGAAGAAGCGCGACTTCGGGAAGGCCTGCGCCATCAGGATCGTCGAGGCACCATGCCCGCAGCCGACATCGGCGACGGTCGCCCCGGCCTCGAGCTTGCCCTGCACACCGCTGAGCGCGGGAATCCACTGGGAGACGAGGTTGGCGTTGTAGCCGGGGCGGAAGAAGCGCTCGGTGCCGCGGAAGAGGCAGGCGCTATGCTCGTGCCAGCCGACGCCCGCGCCGCTGCGGAAGGCCTCGGCGATCTTCGGTTCGTCCACCCAGGTCGATCGCGCGATCTCGAAGGCGCCCGGGAAGAAGGCCGGTCCGCCCTCATCGGCGAAGGCCATCTTCTGCTCGGGCGAGAGGGAGAAGAGCTCGGCCTCCGGGTCGTAAGTCACGTAGCCGGCGGCCGCCTGGGCCGAAAGCCATTCGCGCACGTAGCGCGCCCGGGTGCCCGTACTTCGCGCCAGGGCCTCGGCGGTCATCGCGCCGCCCTCGCCCAGGGCACGGTAGAGGCCCAGACGATCGCCCAGGACGACCAGCGCGCCTGTGAAGACGGCCCCTATGTCGCCGACGAGTTGCCCCACGAGGGCGTCGAGTTTTGCCGGATCAGCTTGTGCCATGACGTCCTCCCGAAGGGACCAGACCAGCGACTCATTCCCTAGCCTGAAATTTCCTTTTTGTCTACTAGTAAGTAGATTAGAATGCCGCCAAATGGCACCCACGACGCAGACGGCC
This sequence comes from Rubritepida sp., assembly GCA_028291485.1. Classification (GTDB taxonomy): domain Bacteria; phylum Pseudomonadota; class Alphaproteobacteria; order Acetobacterales; family Acetobacteraceae; genus Roseococcus. The sequence goes on from JAQGHZ010000751.1 coordinate 1,100, forward strand.
CCTCGGGCAGACACCAGCGCACGCATCCTCGCCGAGGCGCAGCGCCTCGTGCAGACCCGCGGCTTCAACGGCTTTTCTTACGCCGACATCGCGGCCGCGCTAGGCGTGACCAAGGCCAGCCTGCACTACCATTTCCCCAGCAAGGCCGAGCTCGGCCGCCGGCTGATCGACCGCTATCGCGAGCACTTCCTCGAGGCCCTGCGTCGCATCGACGAATCCGGCGCCGAGGCCTGCGGTCGCCTCCATGCCTATATCGCCATCTACGAGCGCGTGCTCGCCGATGACCGCATGTGCCTCTGCGGCATGCTCGCCGCCGAATACGCGACCTTGCCCGGCCTCATGCGAGACGGCCTGCGGACCTTCTTCCAAGCCAACGAAGATTGGCTGGCGCGCCTGCTTGCCGAGGGGCGCGCCGTCGGCGAGCTCGACGTCGCCGGCGATCCGCGCGAGGCCGCCAATGCCCTCACCGGAGCGCTCGAGGGCGCCATGCTGGTCGCGCGCGCGCATGGCAGCACCCAAAGCTTCCGCAGCAGCGCGACGCTGCTGATCGCGAGCGTCTGCGGCACCTCGCCCAGGACGACACCGGCCGCCCCGCACCGGGACGGCCCAGGACCATGATGCGTTCGCCTTCGCTTACCGCATCAGGGTCCAGGCCTTTGTTCCAACGCGTGATTCAGACCTTCGGCACCTCCGCGCCTTCGGTCATCACGCTTTATTCCAACGCGTGATTCAGACCTTCGGCACCTACGGCCTTCGGCCATCACGCTTTAGCAGGGAGAGTGGTCATGACCGCCTTCAACACGGTCCGTTTCCGCGTCAAAGCCGGCCGGGAGCAGGATTTCCTCGACGCGCACCGGGATCTCGACTGGCCCGGCCTGAGCCATGCGAACATCATCAGGACCGGCGATCAGAGCTATTGCATCATCGCCGAATGGGCCGATGGGGCAGCGATCGCAGGGGCCCGGAGCCAGATGATCGCGACCCTCAACTCCTTCCGCGACACGCTGGAAGACCTGGGCGGCGGGCTCGGCGTCACGGATCCGGCCTCGGGCGAGGTCGTGCTCGCGATCAGATAGCGCGGCTATTGCCCGGCATTCACCCGCACGCGGACCTCACCCTCCTCGATCCGCACCGGCACGGATTCCAGCACGTCGCCGATGCAGGGACCGGAGATGCACTCGCCGTCCTCGATGCGGAATCGTGCGCCATGCGCGGCGCAGACGATGCGTTCGCCCTTGCGATCAAGGAAGCGATGCGGAACCAGCTCGAGCGGCAGGCCGACATGCGGGCAGGAGTTCACATAGACCAGCACCGCCTCGCCCCGGCGGATGGCGAAGAGGCCGGTGAAGCCGCCGGGCGGCGCGTCGAAGCCGCGGGACTCGCCCTCGGGCAGGTCCTCGATGCGGCAGAGGGTGCGCCACTCGCTCATGCGCGGCGCCTCTCATGGATCCGCCGATGGTCGCGCAGCAGTTCGCAGGGGCCGGCCTTCATCCCTTCCTGGCCATCTCCAGGATCACGGCGGAATGCCCGGGTGAGATGGGCATGACGGACAGTCGGGACTGCCGGACGAGCGAAATCCCCTCCAGCCGCGGCTCGGCCTTGATGGCGGCCAGCGTCACCGGGTGCTTCAGGGGCTCGATCGCCTTCATGTCCACGCAGACCCAGCGGCCGGTGTCGTCCTTCGGGTCCGGATAGGCCTCGCGGACGACCTCCACGATGCCGACGATATCCATGCCGATATTTGAATGGTAGAAGAAGACGCGGTCGCCTTTCTTCATCGCCTTGAGGAAGTTCGTGGCCTGGAAGTTCCGCACGCCGTTCCAGGGCTCGACGCCGTTGGCGACCTGCTGGTCCCACGAAAAGGCGTCCGGCTCGGACTTCACGAGGTGGATGGGGGTCTTGTTGGATCGGGCGGCCATCTGGTGAAATCCTGCGGGCGGGCGGTGCAACCTAGGCAGGTTTTCCGCATGCCGCCAGCGGCTTAGAAGATCGCCTGCGCGGCAAGCGGCCGGGCCTTGATCCATATCAGAGGCAGGCCGCGGCTCGGCGGATGGTCAGAGGGCGGCATGCCGCCGCCGTGGCTTTGAACAGGGGACGCTAAGGCTTATGTTGCGCCGCGTGGACACCGCTTCCTCCCCGCCCGCCCTGCCCCGCCAGGCCGGCTCGCTGCACCGCTTCGCCAATCCGGGCCGCTTTCTGCGGCTGACGGAGAGCTGGCTGCCGGTGCTTGCCCTCGCCGCGGCGCTGGTGCTCGGCTGGGGCGCCGTCTGGGGCCTGGCCTACGCCCCGCCCGACTGGCAGCAGGGCGAGACGGTGCGGATCATGTTCGTCCATGTGCCGATGGCCTGGCTGGCGATGGGCGGCTATGCCGGCCTCGCCGCGCTGTCGGTGATGTCGCTGATCTGGCGCCACCCGCTGGCCGACCTGACGGCGCGCGAGCTCTCGCCCATCGGGGCGGCGGTCACGGCGCTGTGCCTGATCACGGGCAGCCTCTGGGGCCGGCCGATGTGGGGCACCTGGTGGGTCTGGGACGCGCGACTGACCTCGGTGCTGGTGCTGTTCTTCCTCTGGCTCGGCCATGCCGCGCTGGTCCGCGCCTTCGACGACCCCGAGCGCGGCGCACGGATGGGCGCGATCCTGGCGCTGATCGGCGTGGTGAACCTGCCCATCGTGAAGTTCTCCGTCGACTGGTGGAACACGCTGCACCAGCCGGCGAGCATCACCCGCATCGACGCGCCCGGGCTGCATGTGGACATCCTCTACCCGCTGCTCGTCTGCGCGGTGGGCTTCACGCTCGCCTTCGCCGCGCTGGTGCTGGCGGCGACGCGGGCGGCCGTGATGGAGCGCCGCGTGCGCGCCCTCCAGATGGCCGCGGCTCGCCGGGCGGAGGCGGCCCGATGATTCGCAACACAGGGGAACATCCGGCCGCAACGCGGCCGGCGCCGCCCACTCGACCTATCAGCTCGCACGACAGTTGCGCGGCGAAGCCAAGGCCGCGGAGCGGCCGCCCGGCGTCTGAGGGCGGCAAAAAATGACCACGCATTGGGCCTATGTGTCGATCGCCTGGGGCGCCGCCGCGATCGTCTTCGCCGCGCTGACGCTCCTCTCCGTCACACGTTACCGCACGGCGAAGCGCCAGCTCGCGCGGCTGGAGACACGGCGATGACGCGCAAGAAGCGGCGCCTCTACATCCTGCTGCTCTGCGCGATCGGCGTGGGTTCCGCGACGGCGCTGACGCTCACCGCCTTCCAGGACAACCTGGTCTTCTTCCGCTCGCCCAGCGACATCGCGCGCGAGGCGCCGCTCCCCGGCCGCGCCTTCCGCCTCGGCGGGCTGGTCGAGGCCGGCAGCGTCGAGCGCGGCGGGGCGACGGTGCGCTTCCGCGTCACCGACGGCGCGAGCACCATCGCCGTGACCTACACCGGCGTGCTGCCCGACCTCTTCCGCGAAGGCCAGGGCGTGGTCGCCCAAGGCATGATGCGCCCCGACGGCACCT
>JAQGHZ010000767.1 GCA_028291485.1 Rubritepida sp.
CGCGAGCCGGCCCGCCAGCGCCTCGGCCGTGCCGCCTGCCTGCAGCGCGGCGGCCTCGCGGATCATCTCCACCGTGGAGGGGGCATGGCCCGTCGCGGCCAGGTAAAGGCGCTGCACCAGCGCGGCCGGATCGCCGGCGGTCAGGGTCCAGTCGCCGTCGCGCAGGTCGATGACCTCGATGCCGTCATACTGGTCCTCGCCATCCTCCAGGCTGATCCGCTGGAAGCGGGTGTCGAGGCTGACGTCGGCGCGCAGCAGGTCGTAGCGGATGGTGTCGTGGCCGGCGCCGCCGTAGAGCAGGTCGCGGCCCGGGCTGCCCAGGAAGATGTCGTCGCCGTCGAGCCCGTCGAGCCGGTCGTCACCCGGGCCGCCGAAGAGCTGGTCGCCGTGGCTGGTGCCGGTGACGCGGATGGCGTGGAAGCCGAGCTCCTCGACGATGATCCTCTCCGCCGGTGGGGAGGGCGGGATGGGTCGGAGGAGCGACGCTTCCGGCGGAGCGGCGATGGAAAGCGCCTCGGAGGTGGCTGGCAGGAGAGCGGCCGGTTCGGCGGCCCCGGTCTCGACCGCGCTGGGCTTGGCCGCGCTGGGCTCGGCCGCCGGAGCCTCCCGGGACGGAGGCAGGCTCTCGGCGACCGGAGCCGACCAGGACAAGACCCCGGCGACGTGCGGCGCCCGCGGGATCGGCGGGGCGTCGCCCGTCGCGGTGAAGATGCCGCCTTCCAGATCGCCTCCGCTGCCCAGGATCGGCTTGAGGGGGCGGGACAGGATCGGCGCGTTCATGGCCTGACAATATGTGAAGGCCGTCTTAACCGTCCAGTCAATTTTTAGACTTGGCTCATTAATTGATTAACGCGATCGAAAAATGCGACCTCCCGGCAGTTCCACCATCCCGCCCGCCGAACGCAGCGCGCCCCAGACCGACACCGCCACGGAATCCAGCACCAGCGGCCCCAGCCGCGCCTCCAGCGCCGGCGCACCGGGGAGCCCGCGGAAGTTGGTGCAGTGGATGATCACCGCGTCGGTCGGGGCCTCGGCCACCACATCCTCGACCAGCGCATCCACCGCTGCGGCGGTGTGCAGGGCGAAGCTGTAGTTGCCGGGATCCTCGAGATGCCGTTCGGCGGTGACCTGAAATCCCTCGCGCGCGAGGTTGGCGACGATCGCGTCCTGCACCTCGGCCAGATAGGGCGTCACCAGCGCCACGCGCCGGGCGCGCGCCGCAAGCAGCGCATCGCGCAGGGCCAGCGTGGCCGTCGTCGCCGCGATTCCGGTCCGCTCCGTGATGGCGGCGCAGAGCGCCTCGTCCTGCGCGAAGCCCAGCCAGCTTCCCGAGGTCCCGGCCCAGCAGATCGAATCCACCTTCGCATCCGCCAGCAGCTCCGCCGCCGCCAGGATCGGCGCGGTGTCGAACTGTCTGTTCGCCTGTGCGCCCAGGTTGATCGCCAGCACGCGGAAGCGCGCGAAATGCGCCGACATCTCCGGATGGTCGCGCAGCAGCGCCGCAATCGCCGGCTCCAGCACCGTGTTGGAAGAGGGAGTCAGAAAGCCCAGCCGCATGCATCCTCCGAAATCCATCGCGAATCCATGCGCCTGCATTGCCGCAGGGCCCTCGCGGCCCCATTCTTCGGGTGCCGTTGCCAGAGGAGCAAGCCATGTCCGGTGTGCCTGATGTTTCGCCCGCCGAGGCCTGGGCCGCGCTCCAGTCCGATCCCCATGCCGTGCTCGTCGACGTGCGCACGGATGCCGAGTGGAATTTCGTGGGCGTCCCCGACCTCTCGCCTCTCGGCAAGCAGGTCGTTCTGATCCCCTGGCAGGTCTTCCCCGGTATGCAGCTCAACGGCCATTTCACCGAGCATCTGCGCAAGGCCGGCGTCACCGCCGACAGTCAGGTCTACTACCTCTGCCGCTCGGGCGCGCGCAGCCTGGCGGCCGGGCAGGCGGCGCAGGCGGCCGGCTTCCCGCACGCCTTCAACGTGGCCGACGGCTTCGAGGGGCCGGTGGACGGCGAGGGCCATCGCGGCCATCTCACCGGCTGGAAGGCGAGCGACCTCCCCTGGCGCCAGCGCTGATCCCCCGCGATTGAACGCACCACGGATCCAGGCCCAGGCCCTGCTGCCGGGCGAGCGCCTGGAACTCCGCGGCCTCGCCCGCGCCGCCGGCAGCGGCGCCGATCCCATCCTGCTGCGCGATGCGCCCGGCCTCGCGGCCTTCGCCTTCCGCTGGGGCGCCGTGGTGCTCTTCGGCGCGACCGGGGCCGGGCGCGACACGCTGCTGCCCGCCGATCCAGGGCCAGCGCTCGCAGGTGAGATCGCGGTCGCGCTGTTCATCGGCATCGAGATGGTGACGAAGCTCTACGGATTGCTGCGCTAACGCGGCCCAGGCATCCTTCCGGTCCCAGGGAGGAAAACACATGCCCGATCTTCTGCCGCTCGCCAGCGAGCATCTCTTCACCATGGAACTCGCGGTCGGCACGCCGCAGATGGTCGGCAAGGGGCCGGACGGCTTCGACCTGCGCATCGTCAACGTCACCGGCGGCACGGTCACCGGCCCGAAGCTGCAGGGCGAGGTGCTGGGCGGCACGGCGGCGGACTGGCTGCGCGTCGAGGCCGACGGCACCGCGCATATGGACGTGCGGCTGACGATCAAGGCGGCCTCCGGCAGCCTGGTCTATGCGCAGTACACCGGCGTCCGCACGGCACCGCCGGAGGTGCTGGCGCGGCTCAATGCCGGCGAGGCGGTGCCGCCTTCGGACTACTATTTCCGCGTGGCGATCCGCTTTACGACGGGGGCTGCGGACCTGGCCTGGATGAATCGCGTGATCGCGGTCGGCGTGGGCCAGCGTCCGCCGACGGGCCCGCGCTACGACATCTACGCGATCAGGTAGTCAGCTCAGGCCGATCGAGATCCGCCCCACAGGCGGGATCGCCGCGGCCCATTTGGTGCCCGCGACGGGGGGCGATCCCGTCGCCAGCCCGGCCACCACCAGCACCGCGCCGGTCGGCAGCCCGCCCCAGCGGGACGCCGCCGCGCCCGCCTGACGCAT
>JAQGHZ010000774.1 GCA_028291485.1 Rubritepida sp.
GCTGATGACCCGCCCCGGCGTGGGGACCGTCGTGGCTGCGAGCTACACGGCTGCCGTTGAAAGGCCGGAATACTTCCCGCGATCACGCTCGGTCGGCGCCTATCTTGGCCTGACGCCGAAGCGCCACCAATCCGGATGCGCGGCGACAAGCTGCTGCGCGCCTACCTGTTCGAGGCGGCAGCCGCGCTGCTGGTCCGTGTCCAGCGCAACTCGGCACTGAAGGCCTGGGGAATCGGCCTCGTCGAACGCCTCGGTTTCAAGCGCGCCGCGGTGGCCGTCGCCCGGAAGATCGGCGTGGTGCTGCACGCCATGTGGAAGACGGGCACATCGTTCCAGGCTTGGCCACCGTCCGGTGCCGCCCTGGTTGCTGCATGAATATGCGAGCGCACGAGATCCGCTGACCAGGCGGACGCAGGCGTCCCCGCCGGGACGCGGATGGGGCCACCCCGGGTTGGGTCTTGCGGCCGGTTCGCCCGGACCGCGCGTTCGACATGGAGGGGCACTGTCTCGAGACGCATGTTGCGGCGGTCTGCAGGGCCGACCGCGGAGACAACCAAGATCCGGCGGTGGATGCGGCGAGTACAAAAAGGCATTGACAGGGAGAACCGCGATCAGACAACCACCCAGCGCCTGAGCAGGACGGTGAAGCCCTTGTCTGTCCGACGGACGATCTCCACGACGAAATCGAGGAGTACCGCCTTGTCCAGCATCTGCCTGGATCATAGGCGCCATCGGCGAACAGGTGCTTGATCCACGGCCAACGCTTGCGCAGAGCGTCCATAACGGTTTGAGCGCCGGTGCTATCGGCGATGTCAGCGGTGGTCAGATTGACCATCAGCAGCCGCCCATCGGTGTCCACGGGGATGTGCCGCTTGCGCCCTTACCGCCATCAAACCCGCGGGTTTGCGCAAAAGGGCACCTTCACCGTCCGGCTGTCCAGCACGCCGCCGCTTGGGCTGGCCTCGCGGCCAGCACGCTCGCGGTCCAGCATCAGGGCCAGGTCACGGATGGTGCGGAACAGCAGGCGGCGCACGAAGCGCCGGAACCACCCCACCGGTAGACCGTCGGCCAAGAACCAAAATCCGTAGGCAGCATGCGCCAGCCACCCGCGCTGCGCGCCATGTAGCGGATCGCGTTCAACATCTCGCGCAGATCAACCGATGGCTTGCGCCCGCGCCGGGAAGGCTTGGGCATCAGAGGCGCGAGCTGAGCCCATTCCTCATTGGTCAGGTCAGATGGGTAGCGCTTGGTCTTGCGGGCAATGTCGGCCATCCGGCCACGGTTCTCTCGGGTCCACATCCCAAGCGTGTTGAGGTGGACGGCCCCACGGCATCGCGATGTGCCAGTGTTTGGCCGTTGAGACTCAAACAAGGAGCCGTCCGATGCCATTCAAGCGGATTGCGGTTGACACGTCCAAGGCCGTGTTCCCGCTTCACGGGATCGATGAAGCGGATCGTGCGGTGCTCCGGCGCGACCTGTCTCGGGCTCGCTTTCAGGCTTTTGTGGCCTCGATGGAGCCGACGGAGTTCGTGCTGGAGGCCAGCGGCGGCGCTCATCACTGGGGGCGTGTGCTCGAGGCTCATGGGCATCGCGTGCGACTGATCCCGCCGCAATACGTCAAGCCGTTCGTCAAGCGCGGCAAGAACGACCGGGCGGATGCGCAGGCCATTTGCGAGGCGGCCGGGCGATCGGGAATGAGCGTCGTGCCGGTGCGCTCGCTTGAGCGCCAGGCACAGGCGATGGTCCTACGCGTCCGGGAACGGCTGGTGCAGCAACGAACTCAGCTCATCAATTCGCTCCGAGGCCATGCCACAGAGTTCGGGATTGTTGTGGCGCGGGGAAGCGGTCGGATCTCCGAACTCATGGAGCGTGCCTGGGGAGACGAAGGTGTCCCGGCTGCGGCGATCCGCGAGATGGAGCGCCTGCAGCGCTGCATCGACGTGCTCGATGGCGAGATTTCCATCTTGGATCGCGAGCTCGCGGAGGCCGCGAAGGAGCACGAGGTGGCGCGCCGCCTGACCGGCGTGCCTGGCATTGGGCCGATTGGGGCCATGACGCTGGTGCTGACGCTGGAGGCGGCGCAGTTCGAGAGCGGGCGGCATCTGGCCGCGTGGCTTGGTTTGGTGCCCCGCGAGCACTCCTCGGGTGGCAAGCAGCGGCTCGGCCGGATCAGCAAGGCGGGCAACACAAGGATCCGGCAACTGCTTGTTCTTGGGGCCACCGCGGCGATCCGGCACGCCCGTCCGGGCACCCGGACCGCATCGCCTTGGTTGCTGGCGTTGCTGGAGCGCAAGCCGCGCAAGCTCGCGGCGATCGCCCGGGCCAACAAGATGGCCCGCATCGTGTGGGCCATGATGGAGCGTGGAACAGCCTATCGCCCGCCCACGGCGATGGCCTGAACCGCTCCGGTGCCGCGAGGGGAGGGCATCGACGCAAGATGACGATCGGTCGGACCGACGAGTGGGAACATGCCGCCTGATTCAACGGCTCCCTAAGCCGCCAGCTTGTTTGGCGCCCACTCGCGGACCTCATCTGGGCCAGCGGTCATGCGGCCGCGTCAACAGGCCGGACACATGACCGCTTCCGAACTCCGTCATCCGCGTCGAACCCCTTGTCTCGGCGGGGCCGTCCACACATGAATCAGGGGGAGGATGGCGGGGCGCGCCAGATCGGCCTGATCCGGAGCGGGAAGCGCCGCCACGGAGCATTCGTCTCTCAAGCAGGCAAAGGCGAGAGAACGCTGACCGCTGGCCCCGCATCTGCCGCGTTTTCGCGCATGGCGACGGTCGCCTTCGCATCGAGCGTCAGGAGGTGCCAGAGGATCGCGCCGACCTTGCCGGTCGCCGTGTGCAGCTCGACCTCGTTCGTCAGGGCGCGCGTGTCGGCGCCGGTGAGGATCTGCGAAACCCGGCAATCCCGCTCGTTGAAGCCGGCGATGGTGCGCAGGGCCGGCACGCCCTTGGCGGCGAAGTTCGCGTGGTCGGAGCTGACCGACATGATGTCGCGCACCGCGACCTCCGCGCCGGAGCGCGAAACTTCGGCGGCGAGACCCGGATAGCCGGAGGTCAGCGCCGTCAGGTTCGGGCTGCCGACGATGCTGTCGAGATTCACATTGGCCGCCATGGCCGCGATCTCCGCCGGAGAGAGCTTTCCCAGCCAGGCGCGAGAGCCGGAGAGCGACCATTCCTCCGCACCGAAGACGCAGACCATCAGCCCGCGCCCGGCCTTGTCCAGCAGCGGCTTCGCGGCGCGCGCGAGGGCCAACACCCCGGCGACGCCGGAACCATTGTCGATGGCGCTCTCGCCCGGCGAATGGCCGTCGAGATGCGCGGAGAGCACGACATGGCCCGGTGCGCGCCCGGGCAGGGTCACGATCAGGTTGCGCGTGGTCGCCACCGCATTGCGACCCTGCAGGAAAAAGCGGGCCCGGCCGGCCGCGAGCATGCGGCGCGCCCCTTCAGCGCTCACACCGAAGCCCGGGACGGGACAGAGGTTGGCGCCCCCCGAGACCGGCCCCGTGGGATGCACCATCACAACGGCGGCAGCGCCTGCCGCAATGGCGGCTTGGAGCTTCACGCGACGATGGATGGTCTCGGTCGCGAAGGCGTATTCGTGCGCGAGCAGGACAGCCTTGCCCCGCACGGCCTCCCCCGCCGCGGCCACATCGGCGGGCGCGCCACGGCCGAGGTCCAGCACCTCCAGCTCGATCCCCTCCTGCGGCGTGGAGACGGAACCGACGAGCGGCAATGCCGGGATCTCCGCGCCGTCCGGCGTGGTGACGCGCATCCGATCGAGCGACCAGCCGTGATAGCGCGTCGGCGCTTCCTGGACGGGGCCCAGCTCGCCCATCCGCTCCGCCACGAAGTCGAAGGCGGCGGCACAGCTCGGCGTGCCCTGGAGACGGCCGCCGAAGGCGCAGATGGCGTCGAAATCCGACCAGAGGGCGGCATCGGCGTTCAGGGCGGCGAGGAAGGTGTCGCGGCTCATCGCACGGTCGCTCCGGCGGCCTGGGCCACCTGGGCCCAGTTGCGGAATTCGGTGGCGAGGAGCTCGGCGAAGGGCGCCGGCCCGCGCGGCCGGGGCTCGACGCCGAGCGTGGCGAAGCGCGCGGTCACGGTGGGATCGCCCAACGCCAGGTCCAGCGCCGCGCTCAGCCGCGCGATCACGGCCGGCGGCGTGCTGCGCGGCGCCAGCAGGCCCCACCAATTGGCCGAGACCAGGTCGACGCCCTGCTCGCGGAAGGTCGGCACGTTGGGCAGCGCCGCGAGTCGCTCCGTCGCGGCGACGGCGATGGGCCGGACCGAGCCGTCGCTGAGCGGCCCCGCGGCCGAGAGCGTGCTCGAGAAGATCGCGGCCAGCTGCCCCGCCGCCACGTCCAGCAACGCCGGGCCGGAACCGCGATAGGGCACGACGGTGAACCTCACGCCGCCGAGCTGCGCCAGCCATTCCGGCAGCAGATGCGTGAGGCTGCCGGGGCCCGAGCTGCCGAAGGTGACCGCGTCGGGCTGCGCGCGCGCCATCGCGAGAAGGCCCTGCAGGTCCCTGGCCGGATGCCGGCCATTCACCATCAGGATCATGGTCACCGCGCCGATCAGCCCGACCGGCACGAAATCGTTCACCGCGTCATACGGCACGCGCGGCTGCACGGCCGGGATGATGGTGTGTGGGCTGTCTGCGACGAAGAAGGTGTGCCCGTCATCCGCCCGTGCCACGAACTCCGCGCCGATCATCGAACCGCCGCCTCCCCGGTTCTCCACCACGACCGGCTGGCCGAGCTCCGCGGAGACGACGTTCTGCACGACCCTCGCCAGCACGTCGGACGGTCCACCGGCCGCATAGGGCACGACGAACCGAATCGGGCGGGTGGGCCACGCCTGCGCCTGCGCGTGCACAGCACGGGGCGCAGCCAGGGGGGCGGCCAGGGTGGCTGCAAGCAGGCTTCGGCGATACGAATTCACGATACGAACTTCCCAAGGAATTGGCGCAAACTGCACAAGGTCGCGCGCGATGCCAAGGAGCGCAGGCTCAGACGGTCACGTTCTTGATGTAGGTGTCCTTCTTCGTGACCTTGCCATCGCGGAAGGCGTAGAGGTCGACGCCATACCATTCGTTCACCTTGCCGTCGTTGCCCGTCGACATGCGGTGCCACTGCGTCACCCCTGATCGTCGCCGGATCATGCCTGACCTGTGCTAAGTTCGCCCGATGTCCCCTCGCCTGTCCCTGACGCTGCGCCGGCTGGCACGGCGGATCTTCACCCCACTCGTGATCGTGCTCGCCGTGCTCTGGGCGCTGCTGGACGTCACGATCTGGCGCTGGCTCTCGGCGCTGGGGCGGGTGCTGGCGCGGGTGCCGCTCTTCGCCGCGCTGGAACGGCTGGTGGAACGGCTGAGCCCGGGCTGGGTGATCGCGGTCTTCGTGATCCCCTTCGTGCCACTGGTCCCGCTGCTGAAGCTGACGGAGCTCTGGCTGCTGGCCAATAAGCACTACTTCTCGGCGGTGGTGCTCATCGTCGGGACCAAAGTGGTCGGAGCGGCCTTCTCCACCCGCGTCTTCGCCATCGCCAAGCCGAAGATGATGCAGGTGCGGTGGTTCGCGAAGTTCTATGGCGCCGTCGCCTGGCTGCTCGAACTCGGCTACCGCACGCTGGACGGCATCCCAGCCTGGCGGACGACGCGGGAATGGGTGCATCGCGTGAAGCTGCGCCTCACCTCCAGCGGACGCGGCCTGGTCCGGCGGAAGTGGGATTCGGCTTTGCGCTGGTTGCGGCGCAAGGCGTCGAAAAATGGGGGACGTGATTCACGCCCACCGCGATCATATCGCTAGGCACCCTCCGCCGGATCGTACATCACGCCGGCGGCCGCGAAGCCGCCATCCACGTTGAGGATCTGGCCGGCGATGAAGTCGCAATCCTCGCTGCAGAGGAAGGCCACGGCGCCGGCGATGTCGGCCGGCGAGCCGTAGCGCTTCACCGCCATGCGATCGAGGAAGGCGGCGCGCTGGCGCGGGCCATGCGCGGTGCGGGCGATCTGCGTCGGGCCCGGCGCCACGCCGTTCACGCGGATGCCGAAGGGCGCGAGCTCGACGGCGAGCACCTTGGTCAGCGTCTCGATGCCGCCCTTGCTGGCGCCATAGGCCGCGCGGCCGGTGCCGCCGAACTGGCCGGAGACCGAGGAAATGGTGACGATGCGGCCGCCCTGCTCCCCTTCCCCACCGCGCGACATGGCGCGCGCCGCGGCCTGGGCGGAGACGAAGCAGCCGACGAGGTTGGTGCGGATGATGCGCTCGAAGGATTCGAGCTTCATCTCCAGCACGGGGATGCGATCGGTGATGCCGGCATTGCAGACGGCGATGCGCAGGCGGCCGAAGTTTTCCTCGGCGGCCGCGACGGCAGCGGCGGCGCCTTCTGGCGAGGCGGCGTCCATGCGAAAGGCCAGCGCCTTGCCGCCGGACTGCGTGATCTCGTCGGCGACCTTCGTGGCGGCGTCGAGGTTGAGATCGGCGACGAGGATGCCCGCACCTTCAGCCGCGAGCCGCGCCGCAA
>JAQGHZ010000775.1 GCA_028291485.1 Rubritepida sp.
CCATCCCAGACAGGAGAACCGACGTGACGATCTCTCGCCGCATTCTGACGGCAGGGGCCGCGCTCCTGCCCCTCACCACCCAAGCCCAGACCTCTGGCCAGACCGGCGCACCGGCCCCGATCGACACGGCGATCCGCTCGAGCCTGAACGAGCTCAAGCCGCGCGGCTTCCCCCGTGAGCCGGTGGAGATGACGGTCGTCTATCCCGCTGGCGGCGGCATGGACATCACCGGCCGCCTCCTGCAGCGCCTCTTCGAGCGCGCGACCGGCGACCACGCCACGGTGAACAACCGCACAGGCGGCGCCGGCCTCGTGGGCCACACCTGGATCGCCACGCAGGCACCCGGGGACGGGCATGCGGTGGGCCTGGTCTCGAACCTCATCTTCTCGGATGCCGCGCGCTCCGGCGGTCGCTGGAGCTGGACGGATATCGACCACATCGCCCATGTGAACGCCGAGCCGCTGAACCTCGTCGTCAATGCCGAAGGGCCCTTCAAGTCCGCGAGCCTGCGGGACGTCCTGGACGCGGTGAAGGCGCGGCCCGGCACCATCCGCGTCGCGAACCTGCCCGGCGGCTATTACGAATACCTGATCGAGCAGCTGGAGGCCGCTTCCGGCGCTCGTTTCCTCCGCGTGCCCTTCCAGGGTGGCGCGCCCGGCATCACCGCGCTGCTCGGCAACAATGTCGACCTTGCCTTCGGCTTCTTCGCCGAGGTGCGCTCGCACCTCGCGGCGGACCGGCTGAAGGCCATTGCTGTCACCGGCCGGCAGCGCACGCTCTTCCTGCCCGATGCGCCGACGGTGAACAGCGTGGTCGGCCGCGAGGATGTGAACTGGGGCGTCTCACGCTGGGTCGCCCTGCCCAAGGCGGTGCCGGCCGACCGCAAGGCCTGGCTCGCCGCCGCCTATCGCGCGGCGGTCGCGCTGCCTGAGGCCGACCAGGAATTCCGCAGCCTCGGCGCCATGCCGGACCCCGCGCTCGACACGCCCGAGAAGCTGCGGGCGGCCGTCGAGCGCATGGCGCAGGAGGAGCGCAACTTCCTCGCCACGCGGGCACCGCGCTGATGCCGGACGTGCTGGGCTGGCGCGCGACCTATGGCGTCGTCACGCCCTCCACCAACACGGTGGTGCAGCCGGAATACGACGACATGCGCCCGCCCGGCGTCACCAACCACGTCGCGCGGATGCACATCCCGAACGACCCGGTGACGAGCGACGCGGATTTCGCCGAGCTCATCCGCCGCATCGACGGCGCGCTGGAAGGCGCGCTGGAGCGGGTGATGACCGCCGACCCCGACCACATCATCCTGGGCATCTCGGCCGAGAGCATCTGGGGCGGGGGGCTGGAGGCGGCGCGCGCGATCCAGTCGCGCGTGGAGCGGCTGACGGGCGGGCGGCCCTTCACCCAGGCGGCCGACGCGCTGCCGGCCGCGCTGAAGGCGCTGGGCATCTCGGGCCCGATCGGGCTGGTGACGCCCTATTTCCCCGTGGCCCATGCCCATCTCGCGAACTACCTGGGCGAGATCGGCTGCGAGGTGGCGGCGGCGAAGCACCTCTCGCGCAGCGGCCCCGTCGACATCGCGAAGACCTCGCTCGCGGACCTGCGCGCGGCCATCGCGGAGGTGAACCGGCCGGAGGTTCGCGCCATCATCCAGTTTGGCGCGAACCTTCCGATGGCGCGCCTCGCGGCCTCCGCCGAAGTCTGGTTGGGCAAGCCCGTCATCGCCATCAACGCGGCGACCTACTGGCACGCGCTGCGCTCGCGCGGGATCACGGACCGCATGCGCGGGCTGGGGCGCCTGATGGAGGAGTGCTGACGCAGGTTGCCGCCGCCGTCCTCAAAGGCAAAGCCGCGCTCTGGGGGCCGGAAGCGACCACGATCAGGGGGGATTGATGCCGGGACTCGATGTCGGAGTTAGCCTGTTCTGGGTTCTGTTCGGCCTCGCGCTCGGCCAGCAATCCATCGCCCTCGGCCTCGGAGGGCCGGGCGGGCCGGGTTCGGGGATGTTCCCGCTTCTGGCCGCGCTGCTGATCTTCGCCGGCGGCGCCGGCTCGCTGGTGCAATCCCTCCTGCGGCACGGGGCGCCCGTGCCCGGCGACCCCGTCGAGGAGCGCTTCTGGCCCGAGCCGAGATCCGCGATGCGCGTCGGCCTGCTGATCCTTGTGATGGCGGCGATGATCTTTGCGGTGCCCTATCTGGGCTTCGCGCTCTCGGGCGCCATCGGCATGCCGCTCCTGCTCCGCACCATAGCGCCGCATTTCTCCTGGTGGCTGGCGGTGCTGGTCGGCGTCATCGCCGCGGCCTGCGTGCATCTCCTCTTCGCGGTCCTGCTCGGCACGCCGCTGCCGCGCGGGCCGCTGGGATTCTAGCCGGTGGAAGGCATCCTCTCCGGCCTCGGCGGCGGCTTCGCGGCCATCCTGAACCTCTCGACGCTCTACTACATCTTCATCGGCAGCCTGATCGGCACGCTGATCGGCGTGCTGCCCGGCATCGGCCCGCTGGCCGCGCTCTCGCTGCTGCTGCCGACGACCGTGGCGCTGCCGCCGGTCGTCTCCATCGCCATGCTCTCGGCGATCTTCTACGGCTCGATGTATGGCGGCTCCATCACCTCGATCCTGGTGAACATCCCGGGCGAGGCGGCCTCGGTCGTGACCTGCCTCGACGGCTACGCCATGGCGAGGCAGGGCAGGGCGGGGGCGGCGCTGGGGATGGCCGCGCTCGGCTCCTTCATCGCCGGCACCTTCGGGATCGTGATCCTCTGCTTCTTCTCGCCGGCGCTGAGCACCTTCGCGATCCGCCTCGGTCCGCCGGAATATTGCGGGCTGATGGTGCTGGGCCTGGTCTGCACCATCCTGATGATCCAGGGCTCGGCGTTGAAGGGCATGGTGATGATCGGCCTCGGCGCGGCCTTCGCCACGCTGGGCATGGATGCGGTGACGGGGGAATTCCGCTTCACCTTCAACACCATCGAGCTGACGGCCGGCGTCGAGATCGTCGCCGTCGTCATCGGCCTGTTCGGCGTGGCCGAGATCCTCGCCAATGTGGAGCAGTCCGAGGCGGGCATCGCGGTGAAGATGAAGATCGGCAAGCTCTGGCCGACGCGGTCGGACTGGAAGGCGAGCTGGAAGCCCATCCTGCGCGGCAGCGGGCTCGGCTTCGCGGTCGGGCTGGTGCCGGGGGGAGGGCCGGTCACCGCCTCCTTCCTCTCCTACGCGGCCGAGCGGCGGATGGCCGACGATCCGTCGAGCTTCGGCAAGGGCCGCATCGAGGGCGTGGCGGGACCGGAGGCGGCGAACAACGCGGCCGTCTCCAGCGGCATGATCCCGCTCCTGTCCCTCGGCATCCCCGGCAATGCGGTGACCGCCCTGCTCATGGGCGCCCTCATCATCAACGGCGTGCAGCCGGGACCCATGCTGATCGTGGAGCACCCCGACATCTTCTGGGGCGTGATCGCGAGCCTCTATGTGGGCAACGTCATCCTGCTGATCCTGAACCTGCCGCTGGTCGGCCTGTGGGTGCAGCTGCTGCGCGTGCCCTATTCCATCCTCTTCCCGACCATCGTGCTGCTGGCGATGGTCGGCACCTATTCGGCCAACCGCAACATCTTCGACCTCTGGGTGATGCTGAGCTTCGGCGTGCTGGGCTGGTTCCTGCGCAAGTTCGGCTACGAGCTGGCGCCGCTGGTGCTTGCCTTCGTGCTCTCGCCGCTGCTCGAGCAGTCGCTTCGGCAATCGCTCGTCATGTCGCCGGACGGCGCGATGATCTTCCTGCAGCGTCCGGTGGCGGCCGGGCTGCTGGCGGCCTGCGCCGTCATCCTGCTGCTCGTCGTCGTCCGCCGCCGCGCCATTCCCCTCCCTGGAGAGCCGACATGAGCCTGACCCGCCGAAGCCTCTCTACCGGGGGCGCGATGCGGCCCTTCGCGGCCCTCGCCCGGAAGGCCAATGCCCAGGAATTCCGCGCGGAGACCGGCTTCGTCGCCGCCCGGCCGGCATGCCGCTGATGGCGACGCACGAGGAGCGGCTGGCCGCGCTCGGCGTCACCCTGCCGCCGCCCTTCAAGGACGAGGCGAACCGCGTGCGTGCGCTGCGCTCGGGCAACCATGTCTACATGTCCGGCCACGGGCCGCTCGGGGCCGGCAATGTGCCCATGATGGTGGGCAAGCTGGGCGGTGCCCTCTCCATCCCGGAAGGGAGGGAGGCGGCGCGGCTCGCGGGGCTCTGCACGCTTTCCACGCTGCGCACCTATCTGGGGACGCTGGACCCGATCGTGCGGGTGGTGCGCGTGATCGGCTTCATCAACTGCGCGCCGGGCTTCAACACGCCGTCCGACGTGCTGCACGGCTTCTCCGACCTGATGGTCGATGTCTTCGGCGAGGCGGGGCGGCACACGCGCTCGGCCATCGGCGTGGCCGAGCTCTATGCCGACATGCCCATCGAGGTCGAAGCGCTGTTCGAAGTGGGGAGCTGATCCATGACCGAGATGCCAAGTGCCGCCGAGGTGAAGCGTCGCCTCGCGGAGGTGCGCGCGAAGCGCGGCTACCTGTTGCCGCATCACGGCATGCTGGCCATCGCGGCGCCCGGGCTGCTGGCAGGCTACGACGCCGCCTATACGGCGCTCGCGCTCACGCCGCGCTTCCTACACGAGCGGCCGAAGGAGTTCATCTGGCTCGCGGTGCTGACGGCCTGCGACGAGGCGATCGCCACACATCACATCGCGAAGTTCCGCCAGGCCGGCGGCACGGATGATGAGATCGAGCTGGCTGTGCGTCTCGCCGCCTTCGCCGAGGGCGCGCCGCGCTTTGCCTTCGCCGCGGAGAAATGGGCGCGCCACCTGCCGGCTTACGACCGCGCGACCGCGTACCGCTCGGCGCTGGACGCGCTGCAGGCGGGCAGCGTTGTCTCCCGCGGGCTGGTCGAGGTCGCGCTGGCCGCGGTCCACACCACGCGCAAGGGCTGGTGGGAGCTCGCGCTGCACATCAAGGGCGCCTATGCGGAAGGCGTGCCGGAGATGGAGCTGGCCGAGGGCATCTCCTACGCCATGTTCCCCGGCAGCATCCCGAACTTCGTGGATGCGTGCGGCGTCTGGCAGGGGCTGATCGCCCGCGGCGAGGTGCCGGCCTCGGAGGCCTTCCGGCTCTGGGGTGCTGATGCGGCGGCGCAGGCGGGGTTCGGCTGATGCGCTTCATCGTGCCCGCAGGGATGGAGCACTTCCCGATCGAATCCGGCTACGCGCCGGCAGTGGCCGAGGGCGGTTTTCTCTTCCTCGCCGGCCAGCTCGGCCGCGACGACCAGCGCAACGTCATCGTCGATCCGCAGACGCAGTTCACCCGCGCCTGGGAGAATGTCGTGACCATCCTCACCGCCGCTGGCGCCGGGGTGGGCGACCTTGTCGACGTCACCACCTTCCATGTCGGGCTGCGCGAGCATCTGGCGCTCTACAAGACCGTGCGGGATCGGTTCCTCCAGGGACACACGCCGCCCTGGACGGCCATCGGCGTCAGCGAATTGTCGCGGCTGGGCCTGCTGGTGGAGATCAAGTGCATCGCGCGCTTGCCGGGTTAAAGGCTCGCAAAGTCCGCGGGATCATCGCCTTCCGTGCCGTGGCCTCGGGGCGGCTGAGTGAGTGCCAATGGCCGGCCTTTGATGTCCGGCATCAGCGTCCAGGTGCCGGGTCTTCGCGCCTATCGACCCGCCTCTCCGGTCACGAAATCGGCCAGGATCGGAATCTGCTGGATCAGCATCGGCAGGCCCGGATGCGTCGGGCATCCGCGGGCCGCGGCTTCCTCCAGGAAGCGGGTGACCTCCGGCTGCATGATGACCTCGGCCGCGAGCATGCCGGGCGTCAGGCAGGCCGGATCGATCGGCAGGGCGTCCGTCTCCTCCAGCCCGAGCGAGGTGGCGTTCACCACGATGTCATGGCCTTCCGGGTCGGCCCCGCCGGTGGCGACGGCCGCGCCGGGGCAGGCGGCGCCCAGCCGGGCGGCCAGGGCTTCCGCGCGCGCGGCGGTGCGGTTGTGGATCGTGAGCGCGGCAACGCCATGGCGCAGCAGGGCGAAGCCGATCCCCGCGGCCGCGCCTCCGGCCCCCGCCATCCAGACCCGCCGGCCGCGCACCTCATGGCCCGCGGCGCGCAGGCCCGCGACGAAGCCTTCGCCGTCGAACTGGCCGCCGGTGAGGCTGCCATCCGCCTCGCGCCGGATCGCATTCACCGCGCCGACGAGCCGGGCCGGTTCGGTCAGCCGGTCGCAGAGGCCTGCGATCACCTCCTTGTGCGGCACGGTCACGATGATGCCGCCGAGGTTTTGCACGCCGCGCAGCGCCTGGACCGCGCCAGCCAACTCCCCGGGCGCGACATGCATGGGAACCAGCACCGCGTCCCGGCCGATATCAGTGAAATGCGCGTTCATCACGCTGGGCGTGCGCACATGGCCGATGGGGTGCGCCAGGATCACGACCAGACGGGTGTGGCCGCTGATCGAGGCGCGCGTGCCCAGCTCGCGCGCCTCCCGGCTCGGATCAGGCATTCTTGGCTCCTCGGCGCATCATGCGGGGATACGATAGAACCGGGCGGGATGTCGTGGAACAGCGCGGCGCGCTCACCGGCGGGTGGCGCACCGGGCCTTCGGAGGCGGGTTGGTTCAGGATATTCCTCCCGGGGCATAGCCGATATATGTCGACACTAGGCCGGGAAAGCGTAGGGCAGGCCCGGAGCCGCGTCGATTCCCTCCAGAGCGAAATCGGGTTGCCGTCGCGCGCGTCACAGATTGACAGCCGGAGCCGGAAACCGCCTAACTGTCGACAGGAAGGAAATCGCCATGACAGCGCACGGGATGCCCGGCCGATGAGTCCGCTGCGCCTGCACGGCCGCGGCGAGGGGGCCGGGCCGCTCACCGTGCTGCTGCATCCGGTCGGGCTGGACGGCAGCTTCTGGGGCGGCCTCCCTGCCGTGCTCGCCAGACAACGCCGCGTGCTGAGCCTGGACCTCGCCGGCCATGGTGCCTCGCCCGCCGTGACGCGCCCGCGCCCGATCGAGGCCTATGCCGACGACGTCGCCGCCGCGATCCGCGAGGCCGACAATGGTCCAGCGGAGGTGGTCGGCCTCTCCTTCGGCGGCATGGTCGCGCAGATGGTGGCGATCCGGCATCCCGACCTCGTCTCCGCACTGGTCCCCTGCGGCAGCGGCGGCACCTTCGCCGGGGAGATTCGCCCCATGCTGCGCGAGCGCGGCCTGATGGCCGAGCGGGACGGGATGCAGGCCATCCTGGAGCCGACCCTCACGCGCTGGTTCACCCCGGATTTCCTGTCGAATGCGGCCGCGGAGCGCGTGCGGCAAAGGCTGCTCGCCGACGACGTGGCCGGATGGTCGGCCGGATGGCACGCCATCGCCGGCCTCGACGCCACGCCGCATCTGGGCGGTCTCGAAGTGCCGACCCTGGTGATCGCGGGCGAGCTGGACGCAGCCACGCCGGCCGCCGTCGCGGAGGCGACCATCGCCCGCGTCATCCCCGGCGCTGATTTCACCGTGCTGCCCGGCGCACCGCATATGATGCAGATCGAGTGCGAGGCGGCCTACACGGCAGCGGTGGCCGGCTTTCTCCTGCGGCGCGACGGGTGAGCCGGCTGCTGCACCACCGCCTCAGCGGACGCCCGGTCAGCGAGGCGCCGGCCCTCCTGCTGATCCATCCCATGGGGGCCGCCCTCGACTTCTGGGACGCCTGCCTGCCCGCCTGGGAGCCGGATTTCGCCTGCCTTGCGGTGGACCTGCGCTCAGCCGGCGCCTCGCCCCGCGGCGACGGCCCGCCCGGCATCGACCAACACGTCGCGGATCTGGAGGCGCTCCGCGCGGCGCTCGGCATCGCGCGCCTTCTGCCGGTCTCCTGCGCGGTCGGCACCATGGTCGCCGCCGCCTATGCCGCGCTGCACCCGGATCGCGTCGCCGCCCTGATCCTGTCCAACCCGACGCCCGCGACCTCTGAAGCTGCGCGCGCCATGCTCCACGCCCGCGCCGAAGCCGTGCGTGCTGGCGGCATGGCGGCCATCCTGCCCGGCGCGGTGGAGCGGCCCTTCGAGGCGCAGCCGCGCGATGCGCGATATCAGCGCTACCTCGCCGGTTTCGCGGCCCAGGACGCCGCCGCCTATGCCGATGCGGTGGACGGCTTCGCCACGGCCGATATCCGCGACGACCTCCCCCGCCTCCGCTGCCCCACCCTGCTGGTCCCCGCCGCGCATGACCTGTTGCTGCCGCCCGCTTTGGCCGAGGAGGTGCAGCGCCTCATGCCACCCGGCCTCGCGCGCATCGAGCTCGACGCCGAGGGCGCGCATTTCCTGCCCTATCAGCGCCCGGCGGAATTCGCCGCGCGTGTCAGCCGCTTCATCGCCGCCCTCCCGGGAGATCCATGACCATGGCCAACAAGGGCTTCTTGCTCGTCTTCATGCACCCGCCGCCGGCCTTCGAGGAGGAGTTCAACGCCTGGTACGACAGCGAGCACATCCCCGAGCGCCTCTCCGTGCCCGGCGTGCTGACCGGGCTGCGCTACACGCACGCGGCCGGCGGCGTGCCGCGCTACCTCGCGATGTACGACCTCGAGCATGCCTCGGTGATGGACTCGCCCGCCTACCTCCGCGTCGCCCACGAGAATTCCAGCCCCTGGACCAGGCGCGTCACCGCGCGTGCGCGGGTCCAGCGCTTCGCCGGCGAGCAGGTCTATCCCGGCCATGTCGTCACCGGCCCCACCGCGCGCGTCCAGGTGCTGCGCTTCCGCGGCCTCGGGAAAGACGGGATCGACGCCGTGATCGCCGGCATGCGCTCCTCCTACGAGGGCCGGCCGGAGGTGAGGCAGGTGCGCGTGCTGCTGCACGACAACGGAACCGACGTGCTCGGCTTCGTCGAGGCGCGCGCGCCCCTGCCGGATCAGGTGGAGCTCGCCGCCTTCGGGATCGCGGCCGATGCGCTGGATCTCGTGGGCTCCTACGCCGCCTTCTGACGGAAGCTTGGCCGCAGCGGCGCATCTCGATTAGAGATCGTTCCTCACCTCATGGAGACGAGCGGGATGCGAATCGCTGGGCTGAATCCCTGGGCCCAGGCCGTCGCGGCATGAGCGGCGGGCCCGTCCCGACCGGATCGAATCTGGAGCGCTTCGACGCGATCATCCGCCGCGTGCTCGCGCGCGGCGACGAGCATCCCTCCCTCGTCATCGACATCGCCTGCACCATCGGCGCCGAGATTCTCGACGGCGTGCTGCCGCCCGAGAGCGACCTCAACTCGGTGGATCTCGCGCGCCGCTTCAACACCAGCCGCACGCCCGTGCGCGAGGCGCTGGTGACGCTGGAGAAGGAGGGGCTGGTCGAGATCCCGCCGCGCCGTCGCCCGCGTGTGGCGGATCACGACCGCGACGAGATCCGCGAGATCTACCAGGCGCGCGCCACGCTGCTCGGCCTGGTCGCCACCGAGGTCTGCGAGCGCGCGACGGCCGGGGAGATCGCCGAGCTGCGCGCCATCGTCACCGGGATGGAGCAGGCGGCCGCGAGCGGCGACCGCAACGGCTACTACTGGGGCAACGTGCTCCTGCACGAGCGCTTCACGGAGCTCTCGGGCAACCGGACGGTGATCCGGCTGCTGAACTCGCTGGTCCTGCGCAGCCTGCGCTTCCGCCGCCTGACGCTGGCCCGGCCGGAGCGCGTGCGGCGCTCCATCGCCGACCATTCGCGGCTGGTCACCGCGCTGGAGGATCGCGACACCCAGCTCGCCTCGGCCATGGCCACCGCCGTGGTGCTCGGCGCCCACCGCCTGCTGGACGCCATGCTGGAGGCCGGCCCCACGCCGCGCCGCGGCCTCAGCCGAGAGTGATGTTCGCGTCGCGGATGACCTGCGTGACGACCTCGCGCTGACGGGCGAGCCAGGCGGTGAAATCCGCCGTGCTGTTGCCCACCAGCACCGTGCCCAGCGGCGCCATCCGCGCCTGCACGACCTCGTCGCGGCAGGCCTCGGCGACGGCGGACTGCATGCGCGGAATGCAGGCGGCAGGCGCGCCCTCGGCCGCGAACATCCCGTTCCAGTCGTCCATGTCGAAGCCGGGGAAACCGCTCTCGGCCAGCGTCGGAATGCCGGGATAGGCGGGGCTGCGCTCGGTGCTCGTCATGGCCAGCGCGCGGGCGCGGCCGGCCTGGATCGGCACGCGCGCCGTGGAGCTGGTGAGGATCATGCTGTCGATCTGCCTGCCGGCGATGTCGCGCGCCGCATCCGCGCCGCCGCGATAGGGCGTGTGGATCAGGCGCAGCCCCGCGCGCAGCTCCAGCAGCGCCAGCGCCAGGTGTCCCGAGCCCGCGGTCGGCGGCGTGCCGCAGGAGACGGTTCCCGGACGCGCGCGCA
>JAQGHZ010000032.1 GCA_028291485.1 Rubritepida sp.
GAACTCGCCGAGGCCTTCCCCATCGCGCGAGAAACCTTTCAGGAGGTCGACGACGCGCTGGGCCAGAAGTTGTCGAAGCTGATGTTCGAGGGCTCGCAGACCGAGCTCACCCTCACCGCCAATGCACAGCCGGCGCTGATGGCCGTTTCCGTCGCCCTCTGCCGGGTGCTGGCCAAGGAGGGCGGCTTCGACCTCTCGCGGCAGGTCTCCCTGGTGGCGGGCCATTCGCTCGGCGAGTACAGCGCGCTGACGGCGGCCGGCGCCTTCGATCTGCCGACGGCGGCGCGGCTGCTGCGGCTGCGCGGCGATTCCATGCAGAAGGCGGTCCCGCCGGGCGACGGCGCCATGGCCGCGCTGCTGGGCGCCGAGCCCGAGCAGGCGCTCGCGATCTGCGCCGCGTCCGAGCAGGGCGAGGAGGGCCGGGAGGTCGTCCAGGTCGCGAACGACAATGGCGGCGGCCAGGTGGTGATCTCGGGCGCCAAGGCGGCGGTGGAGCGTGCGATCGAGGCGGCGAAGGCCGCCGGCGTGAAGCGGGCCATGCTACTGCCGGTCTCCGCACCCTTCCACTGCGCGCTGATGGCGCCGGCCGCCGACACCATGCACGAGGCGCTGGAGAGGGCGGTGATGACCCATCCGGCCGTGCCGGTGGTGGCCAACGTCACCGCCGCGCCGGTCAGCGAGCCCGACATGATCCGCGAGCTGCTGGTGAAGCAAGTGACCGGGACGGTGCGCTGGCGCGAGTGCATCGCGGCCATGGTGGCCTCCGGCTGCACGCGCTTCGTGGAGGTCGGCGCCGGCAGGGTGCTGACGGGGCTCATGAAGCGCAACGCGCCGGAAGCGACGGCGCAGGCGATCAACACGCCCGCCGATGTCGAAGCCTTCCTGAAGAGCCTGTGAAGAAGCTTCCGTGAAACTGGGCATCCTCATCACGGATTCGCCGTCCAAGGCGGATACGGACGTCGTCCTGCGGGAGCTGATCGGCTTCAACGAGGCGGCGACCGGCATCCCCGGCGACGAGCTGCACCACTTCGCGGCGCTGGTGCGCGACGAATCGCGCAACACGGTCGGTGGCGCGATCGGCGGCTCCTATTACGGCTGGCTGGTGATCGAGCTGCTCTGGCTGCCGGAATCGCTGCGCGGGACGGGGCTCGGCACGCAGGTGATGCGGATGGCCGAGGAGGAGGCGCGGGCGCGCGGCTGCATCGGCATCCGGCTCGACACCTTCTCGTTCCAGGCCCGTGGCTTCTACGAGAAGCTCGGCTTTTCCGTCTTCGGCACCTTGCCGGAGCATCCGCCAGGCCATACGCGCTACTGGCTCTCCAAGCGGCTCGGATAGGGCTTTCTCCGCATCTTTTCACGCCTTTGAGCGAAGAGGCTCAAAGCGATCTGCCACGCAGAGGAATCACACGACATGTTCAAGCTCGAAGGCAAGATCGCCCTGGTCACCGGAGCTTCCTCCGGTATCGGCATCGGCATCGCCGAGGCGCTGCACGCCCAGGGCGCCACGGTGGTGCTCACCGGCCGGCGCGAGGCGGAGCTGAAGGCCGTGGCCGAGAGGCTCGGCGAGCGCGCTTCCGTGATGCCCGCGGACCTGAACGACCCGGCTGCCCCCGCCGCCCTGGTGGAGAAGATCGAGGCCGAGCATGGCCGCCTCGACATCCTCGTGAACAATGCCGGCTTCACGCGCGACATGCTGGCGCTGCGCATGGCCGACGAGGACTGGAACGCCGTGCTCGAGGTCGACCTGAACGCCCCCTTCCGCCTCGCGCGCGCCGCGCTGCGTGGGATGATGAAGCGCCGCACGGGTCGCATCGTCTCCATCGCCTCGATCGTGGGCGTCACCGGCAATGCGGGGCAGGTCAACTACGCCGCGGCCAAGGCCGGGCTGATCGGCATGAGCAAGGCCCTCGCGCAGGAGGTCGCGCCGCGCGGCGTGACCATCAACGTGGTGGCGCCGGGCTTCATCGCGACGCCGATGACCGACAAGCTCAACGAGGCGCAGAAGACGATGCTGATGTCGCGCATCCCGCTGAACCGCATGGGCTCGGCGCAGGACGTGGCTTCGGCCGTGGCCTACCTCGCCTCGGACGAGGCGGCCTGGGTGACGGGCACCACCATCCATGTGAACGGCGGCATGCTGATGGTGTGAGCGCTTAGGCGCTCACCTCCAGCGTCCTGCGCCACTGCGCCTTCAGCGCGGCGTGGCGGCCCGGATAGCGCTCATCGAGGAAGGCCGCGGCCTCGATCCGATCCGTCCTAAAGTGCCGGAAGTCCGCGCGCAGCTCGCACCAGGCGACGACGAGCCGCGTCGCGTCCAGATAGCCGATGGCGATCGGCCAGATTACCCGCTGGCTGATCCGCCCCTGCTCGTCGGCATAGCGCAGCTCCACCTTGCGCCCGCCGCGGATCGCCTGGCGCAGCGCGGCCATGTCGATGCGGTCCTCCGCATTCTTCCAGGAGGGCGGGGCCAGCGAGCCGGGCTCCAGCACCATCGGCCGCAGCCGTTCGGGCACCGTCGCGGCGATCTTGGCCATGAGGTCCCGCGCGGCCTTGGCCAGCGCCGGATCGCCCCGGCTCGCGACCCAGCTGGCGCCCAGCACCGCGGCCTCCACCTCGTCGGCCGTCAGCATGAGGGGCGGCAGGTCGAAGCCGCCATCCAGCACGTAGCCGATGCCCGCCTCGCCGCGGATGGGCACGCGCTGGCCGATCAGCACCGCGATGTCGCGATAGACCGAGCGCTTTGAGGTCTCGAGCTCGGCCGCGATGGCGTCCGCGGTCACCGGCGCGCGGTGGCGGCGGAGGATCTGGATGATCTCGAAGAGTCGGTCGGCCTTGCGCATGGACATCGTCTCGCACATCGCTGCTGACAGCAGGGTGGCAACAGTCCCCGCGTATCACGTCCGGGTTCCACGCAGGAGGACGCGATGATCATTCTCTATGGCGCCGGTCCCGGCTTCGGCCTCCCGGAGATCAGCCCCTATACGATGAAGACGGCGGTGCAGCTCCGCATGGCGAAGCTGGATTTCGTGGTCCTCCAGGCCATGCCGGCCCAGTCGCCCAAGGGCCAGCTCCCCTTCATCGACGACGATGGCGAGCTGGTGGCGGATTCGACCTTCATCCGCCTGCACCTCGAATGGAAATACGGCTTCGACCTCGACACCGGGCTGGATGCGCGCCAGCGGGCCGATGCCTGGGCGATCGAGCGCATGGTCGAGAACCATTTCGGCTGGACGGCGGCCTGGCCGCGCTACTTCATGGAGGACAACTTCCAGCGAGGCCCGGCGCGCTTCTTCGATCAGCTGCCGGAGGAACGGCGCCCCGGGATGCTGGAGGCGATGCGGTCCCGAGTGGCGACCAATTTCCGCGCGGTCGGCATCACGCGGCACGAGCCGGACGAGATCGAGTGGCTCGGCACGCGCTCGCTGCAAAGCCTGTCGGCCATCCTGGGGGAAAAGCCCTATCTGATGGGCGATGAACCCTCCGGTGTGGACGCCATCGCCTTCGCGCAACTGGCGGGACTGCTGACGCCGCATTTCGATTCGCCGCTGCGCCGGCAGGCCGAGGGTTTCCTGAACCTTTCTGCCTATACCGACCGGATGATGGCGCGCTTCTACCCGGACTTCGTCTGGAGCCGGGTGGGCATCCTGGAGGCCGCCTAACCCTCTTCCACCGCGACGTGCCGGATCTGCCGGATCAGTGCGCGCGTGGCCGGCGCGGCCTCGCCGCGGCGGAAGGCGGCGGCGATATCGGCCAGGATCGGCGCGCCGCGCAGCGGGCGGTAGGTGACGCCGGGCAAGGTGAGCGTCCGCCGCAGGCTGTCCGGCACCACGGCCACGCCCATCCCGAGCGCCACCAGCGTCGCCACCGCGATCAAGTCACGCCCGCGATGTGCCAGCCGCGGCACGAAGCCACCGCGCTGAGCCACCGCGAGGGTGAGGTGGTGGAAGCTGGTACTCGCCTCCTGGTCGGGGATGATGAAGGCTTCACCGGCAAGGGCGGAGGCGGCGACGCTCTCCTCCTCGGCCAGCTTGTGGCCGGGGGGCAGGGCGATGAGTAGCGGCTCGCGGTGCAGCCGGACGGTGGCGAGGCCGGGCGGCGCCACCACGGGCGCGCGGACGAAGCCGATGTCGAGCCGGCCCTCGGCGAGCGCCTCGATCTGCGGGGTCGATTCCATCTCGTGCAGCTTCAGCTCGACCTCGGGATGCCCGCGGCGCCAGTCGGCAATGGTCTGGGCCAGCACGCCGGAGAAGGCGGCCGAGCCGGCGAAGCCGATCTCGATGATGCCGCGCTCGCCGCGCCCGGCCTGGCGGGCGATGCGGGCGGCGCGGTCGAGCTGGTCCAGGGCGGGCCGGAGTTCCTCCAGGAAGAGCCTTCCGGCGTCGCTGAGCGACACGCTGCGCTTGGTGCGGAGGAACAGCCGCGCGCCGAGCTGGCGTTCCAGCTCCTGCACCTGTTCGGTCAGCGAGGGCGGCGAGATGCCCAGCACCTCCGCCGCGCGGGCGAAATGCAAGGTCTCGGAGACGGCCAGAAAGGCGCGGAGGTGGCGGAGCTCCATGGCGGGCACCTCGAATGGACAATTCGGCCCAGCCTAATTCTTTTGCACCGCAACATGAATGACTTCGTCAGCTTAGTTGACCTATTTTAGCGCATGCGGTCCTCGGGACCGCCAAGTCTGCCCAGGGAAGCGGCGTCCAGCCCATTCGAGGACCAGTTTCGTCATGAGCAGCACAGTCGTCGACACGATGGACCTTCCGGCCCCGACCAGGGCCCTGGCCCCCTATATCGAGCGCGGCACTGCCGACTTCTTCCGCACCAGCGTCGCGCTGTTCTGTGCCGGCCTCGCGACCTTCACGCTGCTTTACTGCACCCAACCGTTGCTGCCGGTTTTCTCGCGCGAGTTCGGCATCAACGCGGCGGCGTCCAGCCTCGCCATCTCGCTGCCCTCCATCGCGCTGGCCATCGGGACGCTGGTGGCCAGCGCGCTGTCGGAGACGTTCGGCCGCAAGCCACTGATGGTGGGGGCTGTCTTCGCCTCCTCCGGGCTGACCCTCCTCTCCGCATTCGCGCCGAGCTGGGAGAGCTTTCTCGTGCTGCGCACGCTGCAGGGCCTCGCCCTGGCAGGGCTGCCGGCGGCGGCCATGGCCTATCTGGCGGAGGAGATACATCCGCGCTCCATCGGCTTCTCCATGGGTCTCTACATCAGCGGCAACGCACTGGGCGGCATGGCCGGCCGCGTGGGCACCGGCCTGCTGAGCGACGTCACCTCCTGGCACTTCGCGATGGGCGGCATGGGTGCCTTCGGGCTGCTGACCGCGCTGGTCTTCGTGTTGAACCTGCGGCCCTCGCGCCGCTTCCGGCCGCGGTCGCTGAACCTGACGGGGCTGGCGCAGGGCTTCGTGATCCATCTGCGGGAACCCGGCCTGCGCGTGCTCTTCCTGGTGGGTGCGATGCTGATGGGCGGCTTCGTGACCGTCTACAATTATATCGGCTACCACCTGCTGGCCGATTTCGGTCTGAGCCAGAGCTGGGTGGGGCTGGTCTTCACGGTGTACCTCGTGGGCATCGTGGCTTCGACCTTCATCGGCTCGCTGGCCGACCGGATCGGCCGGGCGAAGATCCTATGGGTCAATATGGTGGTGATCCTGATCGGCCTCGCGGTGTCGCTGCTGCCCTCCGTGACCGGCTCGGTCCTGGGCCTGGCGATCATCACGCTCGGCTTCTTTGGCGCGCATGCGATCGGCAGCGCCTGGGTGGGACGGCGGGCGTTGACGGCGAAGGCACAGGCGTCGTCGCTGTACCTCTTCGCCTGCTATGGTGGATCAAGCGTGATCGGCACCATCGGCGGCTGGATTCTGACGGCCCATGGATGGCCGGGCGTGGTGGCGCTGGTGGCCGGCTGCATGGGGGTGGCGCTGGTGGCGGCGCTGTGGCTGTCGCGGCTGAAGCCGCTGGCGCAGCCGGTGGCGTGACCGGAGGCCATTCTACCGCGCTGTCCAGGCGCGATCGGATCCAGGCGTGGCTGCGCGAGAACCTTGGCGGCCAATACCTCACGGGCCGCATCCCGGGCCCAACGGCCCACAGGCCTTGGCCGCCTCCGTCAGATCGCCAGCACGCCGGCTGCCGCGGCCATCTGCAGCAGGTTCACGATCACCGAGAGGCGATGCAGCTTCCTGAAGGTCGCCTGGTCCCCGGCTTCGTCCGCGGCGCGGATCCGCAGCATCACCCCCTGGCGCATCCAGATCGCGAGCGCGGCGCAGACCGCCATGACGATGGAGGCGCCCCGGTCGAGCGGAAACAGCGCCGCCGCCGCGATGGCCGAGGTCGCCAGCACCCAGAGGTAATAGATCGGGAAGACGCCGCGGATGTAGTGCCGCGCCTGCTCCCGCTCCAGCCGTTTGAAGGCAACGGGCGTCGTCACCGCGGCGAAGAAGACCATCCCTCCCAGCAGGAGGGAGAGGGCGTAGAGGGCGATCAAGGCGAGGGCGGTTTGCATCGCCCCATTCAACGCAAAAGGCGCGCACCCCGCCAGGGATGCGCGCCTGTCGTCAGCCGAAAAGGCTCAGTAGCGGTAGGCTTCGGCCTTGAACGGGCCTTCCGTCGGCACGCCGATGTAGCTCGCCTGGTCCGGGCGCAGCTTGGTCAGCTTCGCGCCCACCTTGTCGAGGTGCAGCATCGCCACTTTCTCGTCGAGGTGCTTCGGCAGCACGAACACGTCGTTCTTGTACTTGCCCGGGTTGGTCCAGAGGTCGATTTGCGCGAGCGTCTGGTTGGTGAAGGACGCGGACATCACGAAGGACGGGTGGCCCGTCGCATTGCCCAGGTTCACCAGCCGGCCCTCGGAGAGCAGGATGATGCGCTTGCCGTCGGGGAACTCGATCTCGTCCACCTGTGGCTTCTCATTGTCCCACTTCAGGTTGCGCAGCGCGGCGCCCTGAATCTCGCTGTCGTAGTGGCCGATGTTGCAGACGATGGCGCGGTGCTTCATCGCGCGCATGTGGTCGGCGGTGATGACGTCCACGTTGCCGGTCGCGGTGACGAAGATGTCGGCCTTGCCCGCCATGTCGTCGAGCGTGACGACCTCATAGCCTTCCATCGCGGCCTGGAGCGCGCAGATCGGGTCGATCTCCGTCACCATCACGCGGCAGCCGGCATTGCGCAGCGAAGCGGCCGAGCCCTTGCCCACGTCGCCGTAGCCGGCGACCAGCGCGACCTTGCCCGACATCATCACGTCCGTGCCACGGCGGATGGCGTCCACCAGCGACTCGCGGCAGCCATAGAGGTTGTCGAACTTGGACTTGGTGACGCTGTCGTTCACGTTGATCGCGGGGAAGAGCAGCTTGCCTTCCTTCGCCATCACGTAGAGGCGGTGCACGCCAGTCGTCGTCTCCTCGGAGACGCCCTTGATCGAGGCGGCGAGCTTGGCGAACCAGCCCGGCTTCTCGGTCAGCAGCTTCTTGATGAGCGCGAAGAAGACGGTCTCTTCCTCATTGGTCGCGCCATCCAGGAAGGCCACGTCGCCCTTCTCGGCGCGCAGGCCGTAGTGGACGAGCAGCGTCATGTCGCCGCCGTCGTCGAGCAGCATGTTCGGCTCGCCGCCATCGGCCCATTCGAGCGTCTTCTGCACGTAGGCCCAGTATTCCGGCAGGGTCTCGCCCTTCACGGCGAAGACCGGCGTGCCGGTGGCGGCGATGGCGGCCGCGGCGTGGTCCTGCGTCGAGAAGATGTTGCACGACGACCAGCGGACGTCGGCGCCGAGGGACTTCAGCGTCTCGATCAGCACGGCGGTCTGGATGGTCATGTGCAGGCAGCCGGCGATGCGCGCACCCTTCAGCGGCTGCGAGGCGCCGTATTCCGCACGGGTCGACATCAGGCCGGGCATCTCGTCCTCGGCCATGTTGATCTCCTTGCGGCCCCAATCGGCGAGCGAGAGATCCTTGACGATGTAGTCGGCCATGCGGTGCGTCCTTGTGCAGGTCTTGGTGCGGCGAGGCCGTAGCATGCCGCATCAAGCCTGCCTAGAGGCATAAGCATGTCTTTATATG
>JAQGHZ010000054.1 GCA_028291485.1 Rubritepida sp.
GCCGCGCGGCGCTGCTCGCGGTCGCCCTGGTCCTTGTAGGCCCAGAGGTGGACAACGGTGTTCAGCTCGCCCTCCACGGTCGTGTACCAGCCGAGGCAGTTCTCCAGATACTTGATCTGCAATGGCCAGGCCTTCTCCTCGTAGAGGTTCACGAACTCCATCATGCGGTTCGGCAGACAGGTGTAGATGCGGACGTCGACGATCATGGGGCGCTTCCCTTGGTGGAAGGCCCCATCATCGCCGACCTACGGTTCGTGTAAATCTACTGCAGGTCGATCGGCACCAGGTCCACGAACCAGGATTGCGGGCTGACGAAGTTCCTGACACGGCGGGTCATCGCGCGCGGATTCAGGTCGTGCACGATGTAAAGCCAGGGAGGATTGTCCACGAGCCGCGTATGCGCCGCCGCATAGGCCGCGTTGAACTCCGCCTCGGTCGTCGCGCGTTCGAGCCGCGAGAAGGCCGCCTCGAACTCCGGATCGTTCCATTGCGGCCAGTTGAAGCCGTTGGGGGGCACGAAGGCCTGGAGGAAGTAGCGCGCCGCCACCGCCGGGTCGCTCGAGGGCGAGGAGACGTTGAGACCCACCGAGCCCTGCAGGATCGCAGCGCCCGGCGCCGTGCGCGTGGCGTTGAGCAACGTGTTCCACTCCGTGACCTCGAAGGTGAGGTTCACGCCGCAGGCCTCGCGCAGGTTCTGCTGCAGGAACTCGTTCATCGGCAGCGGCAGCATCTGGCCCGAGCCGGAGGTGGAGATCATCACCTTGAAGGCCAGCGGCCGCTGCGCGTTGTAGCCCGCCTCGGCCAGCAGGCGCCGGCCGCGCGCCGCGTCGAAGGTGTAGCGGTTCTCCGGCGTGCCGAAGTTGGGGTCGGTGGCCTTGAGCCAGCCGACGCTGGGCTCCGCCGTGCCGTTCAGCAGCTCCACCATGCCGGCGCGGTCGACGCAGTAGTTCAGCGCCTGGCGCACCCGCACGTCGCGCAGCGGGCTGTCGCCGCCGGTCTGGAGCAGGTAGGGCCAGACATGCGGGTAGGAGCCGGTGGTGATGGCGAAGCCGGCGCCACGCAGCGAGGCGATGGCATCCGGCGGCGGCACCTCGATCCAGTCCACCTGGCCCGAGCGCAGGGCCGCGAGGCGCGTCGTCGCCTCGGGCATCGGCAGCAGCAGGATGCGGTCCAGCCGCGGCACGCGCGGGCGGTCCCAGTAGTCGGCGTTCTTGCTGAGCTCGACGGAGGTGCGCGGCACGAAGCGCGTGATGCGGAAGGGCCCGGTGCCGGCGGCCGGCAGGATCGCGACGCGCGCCCAGTCGCGGCCCGCCGCCTCGAAGCTCTGCGGCGAGGTGAAGAGGAGATAGACCGCCATGTAGGGGAAGTAGCTGGCGACGCGGGTGGTGCGGATGGCGATCGTCCGCTCGTCGACCTTGCGGTAGCTCTCCATGACCGGCACGCGGCCGCGGCTGATGGCGCCGCCGGCGCTGTCGAATTGCGGGCTCGCATTGTTAAAGTAGCGGTCGAGGTTCCAGATCACCGCATCGGCGTTGAAATCCGTGCCGTCATGGAACTTCACGCCCTGGCGCAGGGTGAAGAGCCAGGTTTGCGGGTCGGCGGGATCCTGCCGCCAGGACTCGGCGAGGCCGGGGCGCAGCGTCGCCATGCGCTCGGCGGTGGAGAGGTCCCACAGCACCAGCCCCTCGAAGATCGGGAAGCCGAGGAAGCGCATCCCCTCGAAGCCGTTGTTGGGCATGCCGGTGGTGGTGGGCACGTCGGCGGCGGTCATGGCGATGCGCAAGGTCCGCGGCTGCTGTGCCCAGGCGGTGGACGTCGCCGCGAGCGGCACGGCCAGCAGCGCGGCGGCGAGGCCGAGCTTGCGGAGGATGGATTTCATGGATGGGCCTCTCCCTTGGCGAGACGGGGAGATGGAAGGCCTCGGGTAGGGGCCGCGCAAGCTACGAAATCGGGCAGGACGGGGCGATTCCGACCGGCCTGCCCAATCCGCGCGCAACCGCCGCCCGTCAGGCGAGCAGCGAGTAGTCCTTGAACTGCCGCTTCAGCTCCGCCTTCCACAGCTTCCCCGTCGCGGTCATCGGCAGGCTTTCCACGAACTCCACGCGGTCGGGCATCCACCACTTGGCGACCTTGCCCTCCAGCACCGCGAGAATGCTTTCGGGCGTCGGGTCGGTGCCCTGGCGCCGCACGACCACCAGCAGCGGCCGCTCGTCCCATTTCGGGTGGTGCACCGGGATCGCCGCGGCCATCGCCACGTCCGGATGCGCCATGGCCAGGTTCTCCAGCGTGATCGAGCTGATCCACTCGCCGCCGGACTTGATGACGTCCTTCGCGCGATCGACGATCTCGATCTGGCCCAGCGCGTCGATGGTCACCACGTCGCCCGTGCGGAACCAGCCGTCTGGGGTGAAGGCCGGGTCGTTCTCGCGGCGGAAGTAGCTGCCGGCAACCCAGGGGCCCTGGACCTCCAGCTCGCCGAAGGCGACTCCGTCCTCGGCGATGGCCTTTCCCTCGCCATCGAGCACCCGGAAATCCACGCCGAAGAGCGCGCGCCCCTGCTTGCGGCCATAGTCGAGCAAGCGGTCCTGGTCCCAGCCGGCGTTCTCCGGCTTCAGCGCGTTGAGGCTGCCAAGCGGGCTCATCTCCGACATGCCCCAGGCGTGCAGGATCGGGACGCCATACTCCTTCAGGAAGCCCGCCGTGATGGCGACGGGCAGCGCCGTACCGCCGACGACAAGGCGCGGCGGCTTGGTGAAGCGTCGAGACGGGTCCTCGCGCAGCCATTGCAGCATCTGCGTCCAGATGGTCGGCACGCCGGCGGAGAAGGTGATGTCCTCGGTCTCGAAGAGCTTGAAGAGGCTGGCCGGGTCCAGCTTGGTTCCCGGCAGGATCAGCGAGGCGCCGGCCATCGGCGCGGCATAGGGGATGCCCCAGGCGTTCACGTGGAACATCGGCACCACCGGCATCGCGACGTCCACCGCCGCAAGCCCGAAGGCGTCGGGCTGGATGGCGCCCATCGCGTGCAGCACCGTCGAGCGATGCGAGTAGAGCACGCCCTTCGGCATGCCCGTCGTGCCGGAGGTGTAGCAGAGCGAGGAGGCGGAGCGCTCGTCGAGCTCGGGCCAGGCGTAGTCGCCGGTTTCGGCGGCGCAGAGGGCGCCCTGTTCCAGCACTTCCAGGGGGAGGTCGGGTTTCGGCGCGGGGCGCATCAGCACGACGGCGCGCACGGATTCCGGCAGCCGGTCGGCGACGGCGACCAGGGCGGGCAGCACCACCGG
Source organism: Rubritepida sp. (assembly GCA_028291485.1). GTDB lineage: Bacteria > Pseudomonadota > Alphaproteobacteria > Acetobacterales > Acetobacteraceae > Roseococcus. Next base: position 3,279 of record JAQGHZ010000054.1, read on the forward strand.
ATCGACGAAGATCAGGACGTCCTGCGCGTCCTCGAGGATATAGGCGATCTGGTCGGCGAAGAGCCGCGGATTCACCGTGTGCAGCACCGCGCCCATGCCCGAGACGGCGTAGTAGAGCTCCAGATGCTGGCGCGAATTCCAGCCCAGCGTCGCGACCCGGTCGCCAGGCTGCACGCCGAGCCGGACCAGCGCCTGCGCCAGCTTCGCGGCCCCTTCCGCGATCCCGTGCCAGGTCGTGCGCGTGGCCAGGCCCTCGGGATCGACGGAGACGATCTTCGCGCCGCGGTGGTGCTTCGCCGCGTGGCGCAGGATCGACGAGACAAGGAGCTGGTGCTCCTGCATCAGGCCGCGCATGGGAATCTCCCTGGAAAATCCTTTGTTGGGAGCATCATGGCGACCTGAAGGGCCGAAAGCTAGCGCGGCGACGGCAGCTCGCGGTTCATGATGATCTGGCCGCTCGTGGACATCGAGCCGCGCACGAAGTCCGGACGGCCCATGGGGATGTCGGGCACGCCGGACGAACCGGGCGAGGTGTCGAGCGAGTCGCAGGCGCCGAGCGCCAGGACCAGCATCAGGGGCAGGCATCGCATCATCGCATTCTACTCCGCACGGATATGGGCGTCGCGGATCAGCTCGCCCCACATCGCCGTCTCGCGGGCGAGGAGGTCGCGCAGATAGGCGGCGTCGCCGGTGACGAGGTCTACACCCTGCTCCGCCATCCGGGAACGCAAGGTTGCGTCCTCCGTGGCGGCGCGGAGCGCGGCGCTCAGCTTGCGGACCACGGGCTCCGGCGTGCCGGCGGGGGCGAAGAGGCCCTGCCAGAACACCGCCTCGAAGCCCGGCACCGTGTCGGCGATGGGCGGCAGGTCCGGCAGCAGCGCGTTGCGCCCGGTGGAGGAGATGGCAAGGCCGCGCGTGGCGCCCTCCCGCATCGTGGGCAGCGCCTCCAGCAGGGCCTGGAACATCGCGTGGATGCGGCCGGCGCGCAGCTCGATCAGCGCGGGTGTGCCGCCGCGGAAGGGGACGTGCACCACGTCGAGGTTGGCGCGCGCGGCGAGCAGCGCCTGCGCCAGATGGTTCACCGCGCCCGTGCCGCTGCTGCCGAAATTCACCTGGCCGGGATTGGCGTGGCAATAGGCGATGAACTCGGCCGTGTTGCGAACCGGCAGGCCCGGATGCACGTGCAGCGCGAAGGCGGTTCGGAAGATCATGCCCACCGGCACCAGCTCGCGCATGGGCTCGCGCGGGGTGAGGTTGGGTTGCAGCGCCGGATTGATGGCCAGCGTCGAGGTGCCCATCAGCAGCGTGTAGCCGTCCGGCCGGGCCTGGGCGACGTAGGTATTGGCCACCGCCGTCGCCGCGCCCACGCGGTTCTCGATCACCACCGGCACGCCGAGCTCGCGCGCCATGCGCTCCGCGACGGCGCGGCTCGTGACGTCCGTCACGCCGCCGGGCGCATAGCCGGAGGCGGCACTGATGGCACGGGTGGGATAGGCCTCCTGGGCCGCAGCAGGCATGGCAAGCAGAGCGGGCGCTGCCAGCAGGGCGCGGCGTGAATTCATGGCCATCCTCCAAAGGTCTTTCTTGGGGACAAGCGTGTCTGTCATCAGGGCTCCGCGCAACTGTCATCTGGATGAAACACAAGGCGCCTAAGCCGCCCGCCATGCGACGGGGTTGTGTATGCTCGAAATCGAAGGACTGACGCGGCGCTTCGGTTCCGTGAAGGCCGTGGATGGTGTCAGCCTCCAGGTGCCGGCAGGACAGATGGTCGGCATCATCGGCCGTTCCGGGGCGGGCAAGTCCACGCTGCTGCGCCTCATCAACCGGCTCGCCGAGCCCAGCGAGGGCCGCATCGTCTTCGAGGGCCGCGACGTCACTGGTCTCAAGGGCCGCGGCCTGCGCGACTGGCGCACCGAATGCGCGATGATCTTCCAGCAGTTCAACCTGGTGCAGCGCCTCGACGTGCTGACCAACGTGCTGATCGGCCGGCTGAACCACCGCCACGGCTTCCTGACGAAGATCGGCTCGCTGCTCTGCCAGTTCTCGCCGGAGGAGCGCGCCATGGCGCTCGCCGCGCTGGACCGCTTCGACCTGCTGAGCACGGCGCTGCAGCGCTCCGACACGCTCTCGGGCGGGCAGCAGCAGCGCGTCGCCATCTGCCGCGCGCTGATGCAGCAGCCGCGCCTGATCCTCGCCGACGAGCCGATCGCGAGCCTCGACCCGCGCAACGCCCGCACGGTGATGGACGCACTGGCGCAGGTGAACCGCGACGGCATCACGGTGCTGGTGAACCTGCATCACCTCGACACCGCGCGCGAGTACTGCAACCGCGTCGTCGCCATGCAGCACGGCCGCGTCGTCTTCGACGGCGCGCCTTCCGAGCTCAATTCGGCGCGCATAACGCAGATCTACGGCCTCACCGAGGCCGAGTTCCAGGCCGAGGCCGCCGCGGCCGTGAAGGCCTCCCCCGCATTCGACTTGCCTCGCCAGTCGGCGATGGCCTGACCACGGTACGGAGAGACGCATATGATCAACCGCCGCAGCCTCGGCGCGCTGGCCCCCGCGCTGCTCATGGGGGCCTCCGCGCTGGCCCCGCAGCTTGCGCGTGCCCAAACGGCGCCTGCTCCCGTCATGCGCCGTTCGCTCGATGGCAACATCGCCATGCCGGCCACGGGCAGGAAGGCCTGGGCCGCGCAGGTCCCCACGCTGCGCATCGGCCTGCTCGGCGGCGAGAACGAGTCCGATCGCCTGGGCCGCTTCGGGCCCTACCAGGCGCTGCTGCAGGAGACCTTCCAGGTTCCCGTGCGCCTCTTCCCCGCCAGCGACTATGCCGGCGTGCTGCAGGCCTTCTCGGCGAAGCAGATCGAGATGTCCTCGCTCGGCGCCTCCGGCTATGCCGGCGCCTGGCTCGACACCAATGGCGGCATCGAGCCGCTGGTGGTGCCGGAGGAGAATGACGGCTCCATCGCCTACAAGTCCGTGATGATCGTCCGCACCGACAGCGGCATCATGAACCTCGAGCAGATGCGCGGCAAAAGCCTCGCCTGGGCCGATCCGAATTCCACCAGTGGCTACCTGATCCCGCGCTTCGCGCTGCGCCGCCAGGGCATCGGCGTCGAGAACGGCCAGTACTTCTCCCGCACGGGCTTCGGCGGCGGGCATGAGCAGGCCGTCGTCGCCGTGCTGCAGCGCCAGTACGACGGCGCCGTGACCTGGGTGTCGGGCCAGGGCGACCCGGCGCAGGGCTACAGCCGCGGCAACCTCCGCGCGATGGTCGAGAAGGGCATGCTGAAGATGGCCGATATCCGCATCCTGTGGATGTCCGACCCGATCCCGAACGGCCCGCTCGCCGCGCGCACGGACCTGCCGGCCTCCTTCAAGGAGGACATGAAGCTGTTCCACCTGGCGCTGCCGAAGACGCATCCGCAGATCTACGAGCAGGTCGAGCGCGGCGGCGGCCTGGGCTATCGCGAGGCGACGCATGACCTGTTCCAGATCATCGTCGACCTGCGCCGCGAAGAGGCCTCCGAGCGCCGCCGGAGAAGCTGAAGCTTTTTGTACCCTCAGACGCCGGGCGCCGGCTCCGCCGGCTTGGCTTCGCGCCGCCGCGCGGAGCACCGGCGCCAAGGGTGCACTGGGCGCGCGGCCCGCTGTGCGGTCCGAATTTCCTGGAGACTCGCTGACTTGATGGACTTCGCGTGCTGATGCAGGCCCCTGTCTCCATCGCGTTCCGGGCGC
>JAQGHZ010000055.1 GCA_028291485.1 Rubritepida sp.
CTCGCCGCGGCCTTCGCGGCGGCTTTTCGCGCGCTGGCGCGCCGCGAGATCATGTTCAGCCCCTCCACCACCGCCGAGAAGGCCATGGCCGCATAGACATAGCCCTTTGGCACCTTCACCCCGAAGCCTTCCGCGATGAGCGTCATGCCGATCATCAGCAGGAAGGAGAGCGCCAGCATCACCACCGAGGGGTTGTTGCCGATGAAGTTGCCGAGCGGATTGGCGGCAAACAGCATGACGCCGACGGTGAAGATGACGGCGATCACCATGATCTCGATGTGATCCGTCATGCCGACCGCCGTGATGATGCTGTCGAGCGAGAAGACCAGGTCGAGCAGCAGGATCTGCGCGATGACCGCGGCATAGCCCGCCCCCACCACGGCATTGCCGCCGCCGCCGTCGAACACGTCCGGGGCATGCACGGGATCGACGTTGTGGTGGATCTCCTTGGTCGCCTTCCAGACCAGGAACAGCCCGCCGCCGATGAGGATCAGGTCGCGCCAGGAGAAGGACTGCCCGAACAGCGTCAGCACGGGCTCGACAAGCTGGACGATGACGAAGACCAGGCTCAGCAGCCCCAGGCGCAGGACCAGCGCGGCGCCGATTCCGATGAACCGCGCACGGGCGCGCTGATTCTCGGGCAGCTTGTTGGTCAGGATGGAGATGAACAGCAGGTTGTCGATGCCAAGCACGACTTCCATGACGATGAGCGTCCCGAGGGCCACCCAGGCCGCCGGATCCCCGGCGAGCGTCATAATGCCGTCCATACTTCTCCATCCCCCTCAGGCAGGTCGCGTGCTCGCGCCTGCTTCATCGAAGGAATGCCTAGCATGGATGCCCGGTTGCGCCGACGGCGAGCGCCACCGCGGCAAATCGATCGCCGGGCACAGGAAGTGGTGCCCGGCGATCGAGGCGCCTACATTCCGAGCGCGCGGCGGTAGAGATCCAGCAGCGTCTCCTGCTCCTCGACCTCGGCCGGCTCCTGCTTGCGCAGGCGGATGACCTGCCGGACCACCTTCACGTCGAAGCCGGCAGACTTCGCCTCGGAATAGATGTCCTTGATGTCGTCGGCGAGCGCCTTGCGCTCCTCCTCCAGCCGCTCGATGCGCTCGATGATGGAGCGCAGCCGGTCGGCGGCGATGCCACCCACGTCGGAATCGGGGGCATCGGCCTGGCGCTTGCGGCTCGCCGCGGCATCGTCATCGGTGTCTGACATGAAATCTCTCGAATCACTGGTCGAAGGGCGAGGGACGTAGCGCCTCTACCCGTGCTTGGCCATGCCTTGACCGAAAGCGGCCTTCTGCTCCGGCGAGGCCTCTTTCTGATTCGCGGCCTGCCAGGCCTTGTAGTCCATCCCGTAGACGATCTCGCGCGCGGCGGGGGTCTCCAGGGCGAGGCCGGCGTCGGCGGCGGCCTCCTGGTACCAGCGGCTCATGCAGTTCCGGCAGAAGCCGGCGAGGTTCATGAGGTCGATGTTCTGCACGTCGCCGCGCTCGCGCAGATGGGCCACCAGCTTGCGGAAGGCGGCGGCTTCGATGCGGTCGCGGGTGCCGGCGTCGAGCTCGGCGGCGGCGCCGAGGGCAAGGTCGGCTTCGGGCTGCGGTGCGGGCATGGGACGAACTCCTTGTCCCGCAGAGATACGCGAAAGAGCCGGCGGTTCAAGCGGCCAGGCGTCCCTCGGACGATCCGGCCGCACAACGGCCGGCGCCGCCCACTCGACCTACCGGACCAGCGCACCGGCGGCGCGGCGAAGCCAAGGCGGCGGAGTCGCCGCCTGGGGCTTGAGGGCGTGAATTACGCCTCCACGGCCACCTTCACCACGCTCGTCCAGCCATGCGGGTCGGCCGCGGTGCCGTACTGGATGCCCACGATGGAGTCGTAGAGCTTCTGCGTCAGGATGCCGGTGTGGCCGTTGCCGATGCTGAGCTTCTCGCCCTTGTAGCCGAGCTCGCCCACCGGCGAGACCACCGCCGCCGTGCCCGTGCCCCACATCTCGCGCAGCGTGCCGGCCCGGCCGGCCGCCATTACCTCGTCGATGCTGATCTTCCGCTCGGAGACCTTCATCCCCCAGTCGCGCATGAGCTGCAGGCAGGAGTTGCGCGTCACGCCGTCCAGGATGGTGCCGGCCAGCGGCGGCGTGATCACCTCGTCGCCGATCTGCATCATGATGTTCATGGTGCCGACCTCGTCGATGTACTTGCGCTCCACGCCGTCGAGCCAGAGTACCTGCGTGTAGCCGGCCTCCTCCGCCTCCATCTGCGCCGAGAGCGAAGCGGCGTAATTGGCCGCCGTCTTCGCCTCGCCGAGGCCGCCCTGCACCGCGCGCACGTGGTTGTCGCTCACCAGGATGCGGACGGGCTTCACGCCCTCCTTGTAGTAGGCGCCCACCGGCGAGCAGATCACGAAGTAGGTGTAGGTGCTGGAGGGATGCACGCCGAGCATCACGTCGGTCGCGATCACGGTCGGGCGGATGTAGAGCGAGGTGCCCATGGCATGCGGCACCCACTCGTTGTCCACCGCCACGATCGCCTCGAAGGAGCGGCGCACGAGGTCGGCGTCCATCTCGGGGATGCAGAGGGCGCGGGCGGATTTGTTCAGCCGCTCGGCGTGCCGCTGGGCGCGGAAGAGGCGGATCTGGCCGTCCGGGCCGCGGAACGCCTTGAGCCCGTCGAAGATCGCCTGGCCGTAGTGCAGCACCTGCGTCGCCGGATCGAGCGAGAGCGGGCCATACGGGACGACGCGCGGGTCATGCCAGCCTTTGCCCGCCGTGTAGTTCATCATGAACATGTGGTCCGTCAGGACCTTGCCGAAGGACAGGGAGGCGTCGGCGGGCTTGGCGGCCGGCGTGCGGGTCAGCGTGGTGGTGATCTCGGTCATGGCACTCGCTCTTCGTTTTCTTCGGTTCGTGTTGCTTCGGTTGATCGATCCGTGACGCAACGATCTTGCGTGCAATTGGAGATTAGAGCAACAACTCGCCCACCGAACCCGGAAACTCGGCAATCCACCCATGCGCTGCGCGCGGGATAGGTCAATCTTACTGCCCTTTTTTTAGTCGGCGGCGGGGTGAGGACCCGGATGGATCGCCGAAGCCCGATGCAGGAACATCGGGCCAGGCCGCTGACGCCGCTGGACGCATAAGATCCGGCCAGCGGCCGCCCCGCCCTTGGGGTCCATGCCTCTTAGTCGGCGAACTGTCCCGCGGCCAGGATCAGCGGGCGCAGCCGCTCGATCTCGCTGGCCAGGAAGGCCGTGTGATAGGCCGGGTCGGCCTCGCTGTCGGTCGCGACGGTGGTGAAGGTCTCGGCGAAGCGGGCCTTCAGCCGCTCCTCGTGCAGGGCCGTGCGGATCGCCTGGGCCAGCCGCTGCTGGATCTCGGGCGGCGTGCCGCCCGCGGCATAAAGCCCGTGCCAGGCCGACATGGTGAGCGGGATGCCCAGCTCCGCCGTCGTCGGCAGTTCCAGCCCGGGGATGCGCTGCGGCAGGGTCACCGCATAGCCGCGGATGCGGTTGTCGCGCAGGAAGGGTGCCGTCACCGTCGCCTGGTCGCAGGTGATGTCGAGGCGGCCGGCCATGAGCTCGGTGATCGCCGGCGCACTGCCGCGGAAGACCACGTTGGTCACGCTCTTGCCGGCGGCATGCTGCAGCAGCAGGGCGCAGAGCTGGTTGGAGCCGCCGAGCCCGCTATGGCCGAGGTTCAGCTCGTCCCCCCGCTGCCGGATCGCCTCGATGTAGCCGGCGAGATCCGCCGCCGGGAAATCCGGCCGGGCGACCAGCGTCATGCCCGTCTGCGAGACCACGCCGAGCGGCGCCAGCCCGCGCTGGATGTCGAAGGGCAGCCGCCGGTAGAGCGTCGCCGCGCTGGCCAGGCCGATATGGTGGATGACGAGGTTGTAGCCGTCCGGCCGGCTCTGCGCGACGCGCGACGCCGCGATGGTGCCGCCCGCGCCGGTGAGGTTCTCCACCGCGACCGGCTGGCCGAGATCC
>JAQGHZ010000139.1 GCA_028291485.1 Rubritepida sp.
CACCTAGGCGGCGTCAGAACGCCGCCTGCAGGCGCATGGCGACAGTGTCGAAGCGCTGGCCGATCTGCGTGGTGCCCGAGGCGTCCAGGCGGTCCACCTTGACGTTGTTCCACTGCAGCATCACGCGGAAATTGGCGTTCGGGTACCAGTTGACGCCCGCGCCGATCACCTCCTGCCGGCCGCCGAACACACCGCCGGTGGCACTGGCGGGCCGGCCGCGCGTGACCCGATCGTTCAGGTCGACGACGCTGTAGCGGCCGACCAGCTCGAAGGCGCCCATTCCCCCGTCCCGGAAGCTGAAGGGCCGGGCGGGAATCACGCCGCCGAAGGCCGCGCTGGAGGTCGAATAGGCGCGGGTCTCGCCGGTCATCACCCAGCTCCCCTCCACATAGCCTCCCGAAAACTGGAGCTCGGGCCGGGGCGCCGCGCCGGCCTTGGACTGGTCGACGGCCATCCGGATGTACTCGCCCTGGAGGAGGAAGTTGCGCCAGCGCAGGCCGAATTCCGGGCCCCAGTGATAGGCGCGATCGGCGGCGAGCGCGCCGGTGTCGATGAGGCGGTTCTGATCGATCCGCAGCTCGGGCCGGTCGCGCAGCTGGATGGTCTGTCCGCTCGCCGTCCGGCCGATGTCGAAGGCCATCGAGCTCGAGGCGCCGAGATGGAGGTCCCAGTCCTCGGAAGCGATGGGCCGGCCTGCCACGCGGAAGGTGCCGCCCGTCTGCTGCGGCGTGGCGAGGGCAACATTCTGTGAGGCGAAGGGCGCACCCGTCAGATAGCCGGCGGCGAACCAGCGCCGGTCTGCCCAGCTGGCACCGAAGGAGGCGCGCGCATCGCCCCCCGCGATATTGCGCGCGATTTCGACGGCGCTCGGACGCTCCATGAAGAGGAAGGCGTTGGAGCTGGTCGCGTCGCCGAGCGTGATCCAGGGCTTGAAATAGCCTGCCGTGATGGTGAGCGGCCGCACCGGGTTCCAGTTCACGTTGGCCTCGTAGAGGCTCACCGTGCCGTCCGGCGAGCCGCCGAAATCCGGTGTGACGTTCAGCGTGAAGTCGTCATAGCGGAAGCTAAAGAGAATGCGGCCCCGCCGCAGATTCTCGCCGAAGGTGTCCATCTTCGGAACGCCGCGCTGATCGGGCGTGCCGGCACCTGGCCGGATGTAGCCGCCTATATCGTAATGGACCTGCGCGCCGACCGAGGCCGAGAACCGGCCGTCTGCCGAGGTGATGGTCGGCCGGCCGCCAGGTATGCTGACACGCACCTGCGGCTCCGCGGGCGCGGCCGGAGCAGCCGCGGGAACAACGGCAGGCGCTGGCGGAAGGGCGGTGACCTGGGCGGCGGTCTGCCTGGCGGACCTCGCCTCCGCCCGTGCGGCGGCGGCCTCCTGGCGCGCCGAGCGGGCCTCCGCCTCGCGTCGCGCGGCGTCCTGGCGCAGGCGGCCGAGCTCAGCCTGCAGGCTCTGGATCTGCGCCTCGATCGCCGCGAGCCGGGCGGCATCCTGCGCCAGTGCCTGGCCTGTCGGCGTCACGCCCAACAGGCCGCCGATCGCGACAAGGGCGGGACGTCCAATCTTCATCTGCATCAGAGTTCCCTCGATTCAGCATGGAATGACTTCGCATAGTGTGAGGGAGTCGTGAAGATCAAAGTGCAAAGTGCGTGACGGCTCGATGAATTCATAAACTCCCGCCTCGGAAGCGCGGGAGTCCGGCAAAATGTTGCCTGCAGTCAACATTTCGGTCAGGTAAGGCGGGAAGTTACTCTAACCGTTATTACAGAAGCGTCCCGGCCATCAGCGCCGCCACAGGCAGCCGCGCCGGACCGTCTCGCCGCGCTCAGAGTCTCCGCTGTTGCGCCGCGAGGTAGCTCCGGTTGTGCGTCGGCGTGATCAGCACCTCGTTGATGCAGACATGCGGCGGCATCGTCGCGAGGAAGAGCACCAGCGCGGCGCAATCCTCCGGCTGCACCATCTCGGCGAGTTCCTTCTCACTGAGCTTGTTGGGGCGCTTGTCGAGGATCGGCGTGCGCACTTCGCCCGGGCACATGGCGCAGGAGCGGATCCCGTTGCCGCACTCCTCCATGTTCAGGCTGTGGCTCATCGCGACGACCGCGTGCTTCGAGGCGGTGTAGCCCGCGCCCGAGAGCGGGCTCACGAAGCGGCCTGCCATCGAGGCCGTGTGGATCATCAGGCCGCCGCCCTGCGCCCGCATGATCGGCAGCGCCGACATGGCGCAATAGAAGGCGGAGAAGAGGTTGCCGTTCACCAGCTCCTGCACGCCCTCGGGCTTCAGGTCCTTCCAGGTCCGTTGCTGGATGTTCACGCCGGCATTGTTCACGAGGACGTCGAGGCGGCCGAGCTTGCTGCCGATGAAATCCGCGACCTTCTGCACGGCCGCGGGCTTGGCGAGGTCCGCGGGCTTCACATGCACCGTGCCCCCGGCAGCCTTGATGGTGGCCGCGACCTTGTCGAGCTTCTCCTTCGTCCGTCCACTGATGACGACGATCGCGCCTTCCGCGGCCAGAGCGATCGCGGCGGCTTCGCCTATGCCGCTCCCCGCACCCGTCACCCACGCGGTTTGCCCAGCTAACTTACCCATCGGACTCTCCCTAGATTCATTGCGCACGAGCCTAGATGGCCTGCGGGCGCACGCAAGGGGCCGACTTGCCGCAACGTCACGTGCATGCTTCGCTCGCGGAAATCCATTGGGAGAAAACGCAGATGGCGAAATTCCGCATCGTCACGCCCGCGGGCGCGAGCTTCACCGTCGCCGGCGGCGGCTACGACCTCGAAATGGAGGCGCTCCAGGGCATGGACGCCGAGATCGTCGAGGCCCCCATGGACACCGCCGGCTTCATCGCCGCGGCCAAGGATGCGGACGCCATCTACGCCAAGGGCATCCCCATCACCGCCGAGATCATCGAGGCGCTGAAGAACGTGAAGTCCATCACGCTCGGCTCGGTCGGCGTGGACAGCGTGGATGTGAAGGCCGCGACGCGCGCCGGCATCCCCGTGACGAACGTGCCGGACACCTTCATCGAGGAGGTCGCCGACCACGCGATGACGCTGTTGCTCTCGAGCTTCCGGCGCGTGATCGAGCAGGACAAGATGGTGCGCGAGCACCGCTGGAAGGAAGGCCGCCCGGCCCTCCTGAAGATCCCCCGGCTCATGGGCCAGACGCTCGGCTTCGTCAGCTTCGGCCGCGTGGCCCGCGCGGTGGCCAAGCGCGCCGCGCCCTTCGGCCTGCGCCTGATCGCCTACGACCCGTTCCTCGACGAGACGCAGATCAGCGAGCATGGCGTGATGCCGGTCTCGCTGAACGACGTGATGAGCCAGTCGGATTTCGTGTCGATGCATGCGCCGGCGCGGCCGGAATGCACGCACCTCCTGAAGGAGGAGCACTTCCGGAAGATGAAGAAGACCAGCATCTTCATCAACACCGGCCGCGGCCCGACGGTGGACGAGTCCGCGCTGATCAAGGCGCTCACCGAAGGCTGGATCGCCTATGCCGGCCTGGACGTGCTGGAGGTCGAACCGCCCTCGCACAACAACCCGCTGCTCAGCATGGACAACGTGATCCTGTCCGCACACACGGCCTCGGCCTCGGCGCGCTTCGACGAGGCGCGCAAGCGCCGCGTGGGCAGCGAGCTGGCGCTGATCCTCTCGGGCAAATGGCCCATGAGCTGCGTGAACCCGGCCGTGCTGCAGAACACCAAGCTGCAGCGCTGGCAGCCCATCGGCCTCGGCCGCGGTCCGAACAGCTAGTGTCCTGAGTCTGAAGTTCGTATTTGCGTCGATTCGGCTGGGCTTGGCAGGCTTACGTTGCTGGGGACGAGGCGGCGATGGCGGAACGGCGGCAGGCGGTCATTGATCTGCGCGAGGCGGAGCGGGCGGAGTTGCGCAGCCTGGCGGCACGCCGGACTACGGCGCAGGCGCTGGCGCTGCGAGCCCGGATCGTGCTGGCGAGCGCGACCGGGGCACAGCACAAGCAGGTCGCGGCAGAATTGGCCTGCGACCCGCAGACCGTTCGGAAGTGGCGCAACCGCTTTATAGGGCTGCGTTTGGACGGGTTGCAGGATGAGCCTCGTTCGGGCTCGCCGCGCTCGATCGACGACCAGCGGATCGAGCAGGTGATCGCCCGCACGCTGGAAAGCACGCCGCCAGACGCGACGCATTGGAGTTCCCGCGGCATGGCGCGCGCGAGTGGGCTGTCCGTCTCCACGGTACAGCGCGTCTGGCGTGCCTTCGGTCTGCAGCCGCATCGGCTGGAGACCTTCAAGTTGTCCACCGACCCGGACTTTGTCGCCAAGGTCCGTGATGTGGTGGGGCTGTACATGGCCCCGCCGGACCGCGCGCTGGTGCTGTGCGTGGACGAGAAAAGCCAGATCCAGGCGCTCGATCGCAGCCAGCCCATGCTGCCGATGCGGCCGGGCCAGCCCGCGCGTCGCAGCCACGACTACAAGCGCCACGGTACCACAAGCCTGTTCGCCGCGTTGGACGTCGCGACCGGCCGGGTCATCGGCGAATGCTATCCGCGCCACCGCGCCACCGAGTTCCGCCGCTTTCTCGACCGCATCGAGGCCGATGTGCCCGCCGATCTCGACGTCCACCTCGTCATGGACAACTACGCGACCCACAAGACCCAACTGATCCGCGACTGGCTGGTCAAGCGCCCGCGCTGGCATGTGCACCTGACGCCGACGAGTTCCTCGTGGTTGAATCAGGTCGAGCGTTTCTTCGCGCTGATCACCGATAAGAAAATCAGGCGCGGCATTCACCAAAGCATCGCAGCCCTCAAGGCAGACATCTCAAGCTTCATCGATCACCACAACGCCGCACCCAAGCCGTTCCGCTGGACCAAATCAGCCCCAGACATCCTCGCCAGCATCGAACGCTTCTGCATCCGAAACACCCCGGAAAACGCAAACGCATAGCAATGCGAACTTCAGGTTCAGGACACTAGCAGCCTGTCGGAATGGCGTCAGCGGAGCTGGCCAGATTTGGCCGAGCGCGTCTGGTCAAGCTGTCTTGAGGCGATGGAGGCGCTGGCAGTTGTAGGCCAGCGCGGTCAGCGTCCACTCGGAGGCGACGTTGGCGATGCCGCGGAGGCGGAAACGAACGAAGCCCATGGCGCTCTTGATGATGCCGAAGACCGGTTCGACGGATTGTTGGCGTCGGGCGTAGCGGGCTTTGCCATCGTCGGTGTCCAGCTTGGCTTGCATGGCGATGCGCCAGGGCTCGTTGATCTGCCGAGCGGGCTTGCGGTCTGGCGGCGGGCGGAAATCATAGGGCCGGTGCGGCTGGGTCCGGCCGATCGCCACCAGCGGTTCGACGCCGCGTTTTTCCAGCTCCGCCACCACGTCGCCATTGGCATAGCCAGCATCGGCCAGCACCGTCTGCGGCAGCCCAACGGTCTGCGCCATGGCGAGGATGGTCGCGGCAAAGCTCGGCGCATCGGCCGAGGTGGCGACCAAGTTGGTCGCCAGGATCAGTTGGGTGCCGTCGGCCGAGACCACGGCCTGCGCGTTGTAGGCCTGGCGATACTCATGCGCGTCGGACCGGCGCATCAGCGCGCTGTCCGGGTCGGTCAGGTTGCTCTGGCGATCGGGGGCCAGCGCGGGCGGGTCGTCGGGCGGCGATTTCGGCCGTCGGCCGCGGCGGCCCTGCCTAGCGTCCCAGGCGGCCTGCTTGGCGGCCTGCTCGGCCCGCGCCGCCGTGGCCTCGCGCTCAGCCTCCGCCGCCAGCCGGGCGCAGGCGGCGTCGAGCTTCTCCTTGAGGCGCTCGCGCCGGGCGATTGCCTGGGGCAGGGCCTGCGGGTCGGGCGCGTTCGCGCCACCCGCCGCCTCAGCCTGGGCGGTCAATGCGGCGATGTCCTCGGCGAGCTTCTGGCGCAACGCCTGCGCCCGGTCGTAGCGCACCGAACGGATCTTCGAGGCATTGGCGTCGATCTTGGTGCCGTCAATCGCCACCAGTCCCAGCCGCAGCAGGCCGGCCTCGCGCGCGATCAGCAGCACCTGCAGGAAGGCTGCCTCGAAGGCCGCCTTGTTGGTGCGCCGGAAAGCCGCGATCGTGTCGTGGTCGGGGTGCGTGTTCGCCGCCACATAGCGCAGGCCGATGTCGCGGTAGGTCGCCCGCTCGATCCGTCGCGAGGAGAAGATGCCCTGGGCGTAGGCGTAGATCAGCAGCGCCAGCATCAGCCGCGGATCATATTGCGGCTTGCCGCTCGGCCGAGCGTTCACCGAAAAGGCGCCGAGCGGCACCCGCTCGACCGCCCCAAGGACGAAATGCGCCAGATCATCCTCGGGCAGCCAAGCCTTCAAGTCCGGCGGCAGCAGGGCTCGGCCACGGCGCTATCGCGCTCTCTGCCGACGATGATTAACTATAGTTAATCCATCAGACATTTCAAGCCTCCGACTGGATCGGCATAGGTGGGGGAGGCTTTACCCGCGCTGAATGGTAGCTTTCGCCAAACTGAACGGAACGCTTCGCATGATCATTCTCGTCACGGGTGCAACAGCCGGATTCGGCCGCACGATCGCCAGGCGTTTCGCGGCCGACGGCGCGAAGATCATCGCCGCCGGACGGCGCGAGGAGCGGCTCGCGGAGCTGCGCACGGAGCTCGGCGATTCGGTGCTGCCCCTGATGCTGGACGTGCGCGACCGCGAAGCGGTGGCCAAGGCGATCGAATCCCTGCCGCCGGAATGGTCCGAGATCGACGTTTGCGTGAACAATGCGGGACTCGCCCTCGGCGTCGTCGGCGCGCAGGCGGCGAGCCTCGACGACTGGGACCAGATGGTCGACACCAACATCAAGGGCCTGATGTACGTCACCCACGCGGTGCTGCCGGGGATGGTCGTGCGCAACCGCGGCCACGTGATCAACATCGGTTCGACGGCCGGCGAGTTCCCCTATCCCGGCGGCAACGTCTACGGCGCGAGCAAGGCCTTCGTGCGCCAGTTCAGCCTGAACCTGCGCGCCGATCTGGTTGGCATCGGCGTGCGCGCAACGGACATCGAGCCGGGGCTGACCGGCGGGACGGAATTTAGCCAGGTGCGTTTCCACGGCGATGCTGCGCGCCGACCAGGTCTATGCCGGCACCAAGCCGATGACCGCCGACGATATCGCCGAGGCGGTAGCGTGGGTGGTCGGCTTGCCCTGGCACGTCAACATCAACCGCATCGAAATGATGCCGACCTGCCAGGGCCCCGGCCCGCTCGTCGTCAAGCGCGCCGGCTGAGCGCTCGATCAGCACGCGTATAAGGCATACTGCGCCGCGCTGTAGCGGTCGGCGTTCAGTGAGTTAGCACGAGAAGATTAGCGACCAAC
>JAQGHZ010000142.1 GCA_028291485.1 Rubritepida sp.
AGATAGGCGAAGACGATGCCGCTGCGCTCGACGACGGGATAGGCACGCTGGCGGATGCGCGAGCAGAGCGTGCTGCCCTCGGGCTCGGCGGGCGTCTCCAGGCACTTGCCGTCGACGTCGAAGAGCCAGCCGTGGAAGGCGCAGCGGATTCCGCCATGTTCCAGACGCCCGAAGGCAAGGTCGGCATTGCGGTGCGGGCAGTCGCGGTCGAGCAGGCCGAGGCGGCCGGCCTCGTCGCGAAAGAGCACAAAATCCTGGCCCAGCGCGCGCACGGGACGGACGGGGCGTGGGCCCTTCAGCTCGTCCAGCAGCGCGATGGGCTGCCAGTAGTGGCGCAACATCTTCCCGCCGGGCGTGTTCGGGCCGACGCGGGTGAGGCGGTCATTCTGTTCGGCGGAGATCATTTTCGGCAGCCTCCGGAAACACATCTGTTCGATGACCGAACACTTGTGCGATGATAGCAAGCGTCGCTTCGACGACGCAACAAGGATGCGATGATGGCGCGATTGCGCGCGCAGGATGCGGAACGAAGGCAATCCGCCAACCCAGATTTTCTGGAAGCCCTGGCGCGGGGGCTGTCGGTGCTCCAGGCCTTCGGGCCGGAGCGCCGGCAGATGACGCTGGCAGAGGTCGCGCGCGAGGTGGACTTGGCGCGCGCCACGGTCCGCCGCGCGCTGATCACGCTGACGGAGCTCGGCCATGTGGAGACCGACGGCCGCCTGTTCCGCCTGACGCCGGGCGTGCTGCGGCTGGCCGCGGCCTATCTCGGCTCCAACGGCGCCTCGACCATCCTTCAGCCGCGCTGCGAGCGGCTGAGCCTGGCGCTGGGCGGGCCGTGCTCGGCCGCGGTGCTGGATGGCGAGGAGATCGTCTTCGTCGCCTATGGCCAGCCGACGCGGATGGTATCAGTGACGACGATGGTGGGCTGGCGGCTGCCTGCCTTCTGCACGGCGCTCGGGCGCGTGTTGCTGGCCGGGCTGGACGGCGCGGAGCTGGACGTCTTCCTCGCGAGGCTGTGCCCACAGCCGGCCACGCCGCAGACCGAGCTGGACAAGCAGGTGCTCCGCGCCCGGATCCTGGAAGCTGGCACCGAGGGCTTCGCGCTGGTCGACCAGGAGGCGGAGATCGGCTTCCGCTCCATCGCGGTTCCGCTGCGGCGCTACGACGGACGCGTCATCGCCGCGCTGAACCTGGGCATGCGGACCGAGGGCGAATCCGCTGTCGCCCTGCGCGAGCGCGTGTTGCCCCTGCTGCGCGCCGAGGCGGCCGAGATCAGCACGCAGCTCGTCTGAGACCCTCAGGCCGCGGCCGGCGCCTGGACAACGAACCCAATGCGAAATCGGCGATCCGATCGCCGTTCCAGCCTGGTTATAATGACCTCACGGTAGGCAGCGGCGTCCATGGATGAGGCATTCCGACGTTTCATGGCGCAACAACAGGGGCCGGCGCGTCTTGCCACCCCGCAACCCTCATGTCGCAATGCCCGGCACAGGATCGTGACCGGGAGCATGAGCATGCGCGTCGTCTGCTGGATGGGTTTGCTGGGGCTGGTCCTCTTTGCGGGCGCGGCCCAGGCGCAACCGACGCGCCAGGTGCGCATCGTGGTCCCCTTCGCGGCGGGCGGCTCGGCCGACGTGCTGGCGCGCATCACCGCCCAAGCCCTCTCCGCCCGCTGGGGCCAGCCCGTGGTGATCGACAACCGCCTCGGCGCCGGCGGGCATATCGGCGGCGAGAACGTCGCGCGAAGCCCCGGCGACGGGCACACGCTGCTGCTCGGCAGCATCGGCATCCATGCCGCCTACACGGTTTACCGCAGCCTGCCCTACAACCCCAGGGACGAGCTGACGCCGGTGACCATTCTGGCGGAATTCCCCAACGTCATCGTCGTGCATCCTTCGGTGCCGGCCCAGAACCTGCGCGAGCTGGTGGCGCTGGCCCAGGCGCGGCCCGGCACGATCACCTTCGGCTCCGCCGGCAACGCCACCTCCACGCACATGGCCGGCGAGCTCTTCATGCTCGTCACCGGGCTGCGCCTGATCCATGTGCCTTATCGCGGTTCCTCGCAGGCGCTGAACGACGTGATGGCCGGCAACATCAACATGATGTTCGAGAACCTGCCGACCATCCCGCCCGTGGCGCGCGACGGGCGCGTGCGCGCCCTCGCGATGACGAGTGCGACGCGCTCGCCCGCGCTGCCCGACGTGCCCACGGCGGCCGAGGCCGGCGTGGACGGTTATGTCGCGACCGCCTGGTTCACCATCGCCGCGCCCTCCTCCACGCCCGCGCCCCTGCTGGAGCGGCTGAACGAGGACCTGCGCGCGGTGCTCTCCGATCCGGCCCTCCGCGAGCGCTTCCAGACCCTCGGCGCGACGCCGATGGGCACCGACCTTCCGGCCTCGCGCGCCTTCCTCGCCAGTGAAACGGAGAAGTGGCAACGTGTGGTCTCCGCAGCAGGGATACGCCTCGACTGATGTTCGATCCTGTTCGACTGGAGCTGCTCTGGACGCGGCTCGTTTCCATCGTGGACGAGGCGGCCGCCGCGCTCCTCCGCTCCTCCTTCTCGACCGTGGTGCGCGAGAGCCATGACTTCGGCTGCGTGCTGACGGATGCCCGCGGCCAGTCGATCGTGCAGGCGACGGACAGCGTGCCGAGCTTTCTGTGCACCCTGCCGGCGACGGTCCGGCACTTCCTCAAGGAATACCCGGCCGAGACGCTCGAACCCGGCGACATCCTGATCACCAACGACATCTGGATGGGCACCGGCCATCTGCCCGACATCACCGTCGCCAAGCCGATCTTCCGAGATGGCGTGCTGGTGGGCTTCGCCGGCTCCATCGCGCATTCCCCGGATATCGGCGGCCGCATCCGCTCGGCGGAAGCGCGCGACGTCTTCGAGGAGGGGCTGCAGATCCCCATCATGAAGGCCGTCGCGGCCGGCGTGCCGGATGCGACGCTGATGCGGATGCTGCGCAAGAACACGCGCGTGCCGGACCAGGTGCTGGGCGACCTCCACGCGCAGTTCGCCGCGCTGGACCTGATGGAGCGCCGCGTGCTCGGCCTGCTCGCGGAGCATGGCCTCCCGCACCTGGCCGGTCTTGCGGAGGAGATCCAGTCGCGTTCGGAGCGCGCCACGCGCGCGGCGATCGCGGCGGTGCCGGATGGCGTGTACCGCGCCGCGGTGCAGACGGACGGGCTGGATCAGCCGCTCAAGCTGCAACTCGCGCTGACGGTCGCGGGCGACGAGATCGTCGCGGATTACGCCGGCTCCGACCCGCAGGTGGCGCGCGCCATCAACGTCTGCCTCGCCTATACCTTCGCCTACACGGCCTTCGCTGTAAAGGCGGCGCTCTGTCCGGCCGTGCCCAACAACGAGGGCAGCTTCCGGCCGCTGACGGTGACGGCGCCGGAGGGCTGCATCCTCAACTCGACGCATCCGGCCGCCGGCGGCGCGCGCGCGCTGACGGGCCATTTCCTTCCCGCGCTGGTGCTGTCCGCCCTGGCCGATGCTCTGCCCGATCGCGTCGTCGCCGGCGTCGGCTCGCCGCTCTGGTGCCTCGGCTTCTCGGGTTTCCGCAAGGACGGCAAGCCGATCGCCAACGCGCTCTTCCTCAATGGCGGCTACGGCGCCAGCTCCGGCATGGATGGCGCCAATGTGTTGAGCTGGCCCTCGAACGTCTCCTCCGCCTCGGTCGAGACCATCGAGCAGACGGCGCCCTGGCATATCCGATACCGCCGGCTGCGCGAGGGCACGGGCGGCGTGGGCAGCCATCGCGGCGGTACGGGGCAGGAGACGCATTACGAGAGCCGTTCCGACCAGCCCATCGCCGTGACCTTCCTGGCCGAACGCACGCAGAAGAACTCGGCCGCGCCAGGCCTGGCGGGCGGTGGGCCGGGCGCCCCCGGCGCCGTGATCATCGACGGCGTCGTCGTGGATCCCAAGCGCCAGCACATCGTGATGCCGGGCGGCACGGTGGAGATGCGCACGCCCGGCGGCGGTGGGCACGGCGATCCTGATAGACGCGACCCCGCCCTGATCGAATCCGACAAACTGGATGGTTACGCATGATGTGTCCGATCGCGAAGCCCCGCAGCGCAGCGAGGAGCGAAGCGTGAATCGGTCGCACGACGCATCCTCGCATTCGCTGGCCAACGACATCGGCGGCACCTTCACCGACCTCGTGCTGCACGAGCCCGCAACGGGCCGCTTCAGTGCCTATAAGGAACTGACGACGCCCGACGAGCCCGCGCGCGGCGCCATTGCCGGCATCCGTGCGCTGCTCGACCGCGAGAAGGTCGCGCCCGCGCGGATCGGCCGGGTCGTGCATGCGACCACGCTGCTGACCAACGCGCTGATCGAGCGCCGCGGCGCGCCGACGGGCCTGCTCACCACCGAGGGTT
>JAQGHZ010000179.1 GCA_028291485.1 Rubritepida sp.
GCAAAAGACCTATCCCGTCACGCGCAGCGACGCCGATTGGCGAGCGCTGCTGACCCCAGAGCAATACCAGGTGATGCGCCAACACGGCACCGAGGCGCCGGGCAGCTGCGCCCTGCTGCACGAGAAACGGCAAGGCGCCTTCGCCTGCGCCGGCTGCGGCACGCCGCTCTTCAAATCCGGCCGGAAGTTCGAGAGCGGCACCGGCTGGCCGAGCTTCGACGATCCCCTGCCGGGCTCCGTCGAGACCTCGGTGGACAGCAGCTACGGCATGGTCCGCACCGAGGTGCATTGCGCGACCTGCGGCAGCCATCTCGGCCACGTCTTCCCGGACGGGCCGCCGTCGAGCCACCTGCGCTACTGCATCAACGGCGTGGCGATGGACTTCATGCCGGAGTGAGGTGGCGGCGCGGCATCGCCGGCGCCTATTGGGCAGTGCTGACACGTCTCGCCCTCGACGACGCGCTGACGGATTGCGTGAGCCACGAGGCCGCCTGGGCGGTGAAGCGGCTCTGCCGCGCGGCGGGCCGGCCCTATCGCCCGCTGCGCTCCTCCGGCGTCACCAGCTTCCTGGCCGCCCTGGCGGGGGGCGTCCGGCCCGCATCCATCGAAGGCTGAGTTGCCATGCCCGGCTTGCGGCCCTGGCCAGGGGTTGGCGCACTGGCCGTCCGGCACGGTTCCTGCTGATCTGCATGCAGATCAAGCGCGGGGCCCTCCGGGGCCGCCGCGCCGATGTAGGATTCCAGGCATGCCCGTCCCCCTGCCCGACCACCGCCTTCTGGAGATGCTCCGCGAGGACGTGCCCTATGGCGACGCGACCACCCAGGGGCTGGGCATTGGCGAGCAGCCGGGCCAGGCGGTCTTCGTGACCCGAGGGACCATGGTCGCCTGCTGCGTCGAGGAGGCCGAGCGGATCATGCTGCTGGCCGGCTGCCGCTCGGTGCAGCGCTTTCACGCCTCCGGCGCGCAGGTCGAGGCGGGGTCGGAGCTGCTGCTCGCCGAGGGCAGCGCGGCCGCGCTGCATCGCGGGGCCAAGGTCGCGCAGACGCTGGTGGAGATCGCCTCCGGCGTCGCGACGCGGGCGCGGCGCATCCTGCTGGCCGCGCGCGAGGGAAAACCCAACATTTCCGTCGCCTGCACGCGCAAGCACCTGCCGGGCGCCAAGGACGTGATGCTCAAGGCGATCATGGCCGGCGGCTGCGCGCCGCACCGGCTGGGCCTCTCGGACAGCGTGCTGGTTTTCTCGCAGCACCGCGCCTTCCTCGGCCGCAAGCCGCCCTACCTCTGGGTCGCGGAGCTGCGCGCGACCCAGCCGGAACGAAAGATCTCGGTGGAGGCGGAGAGCGTGGACGAGGTGACCTGGTTCGCCTCGGCCGGCGTGGATTGCGTGCAGGTGGACAAGCTCTCGCCCGAGCAGGTGGCCGAGGCGATCCGCGCCATGTCCGGCATGGCGAAGCGGCCGATGATCGCGGCGACGGGCGGCGTGAACGAGAGCAACGCGCGCGCCTATGCCGAGGCGGGGGCGGACCTGCTGGTGACCTCGGCGCCCTACGCGGCGCCGCCGGCGGATGTCTCCGTGCGGATGAGCATCGCTTGAGCCGCTGAGCGGGCGATTCACGGCCTCGGCGATGCCGCCTCGGCCGACCGCACGCTACCTGAGCCGCAGCCCCTGCAGCCGGATCAGCCCGTCCGGCACCATCCTCAGCCCCTGAACCGCCGCCCCTGTTCCGAAGAACCAGGTCGGGTGCCAGAGATAGATGTAGGGCCGGTCGCGCAGCAGGATCTCCATCGCCCGCCCATAGGCCGCGAGCCGCGCCGCCGGGTCCACGCTGGTGCGGCCCTCGCGCATCGCCGCATCGGCCGCCTCGCTGCAGTAGCGGCCGCCGTTCAGCGATTCCCGGCATGCGTTGAAGCCCCAGAGATTGCCGTCGACATCGGTGCGGCCGGACCAGGCGATGATCAGCGCCTCGAAATCGCCGGCTGTCCATTGCCGCAGCAGGGTCGCCGTCTCGGTCACCTGGAGCTCGAGCGCGATGCCCGCCTCGGCCGCCATGGATTGCAGCACCTCCGAGGCCTGCACGTATTCCGTGGTGTTGGGCACCGAAAGTTTGACCCGCACGCGCTCCTGCCCGGCCTCGCGCAGGAGTGCCCGGGCGCGGGCGACGTCGCGTCCCGGCACGGGAAGGGCGGCGATGTGCTGCGGGTGCCCTGGCGGCGTGGATTGGTTGCCGGGGCGGAAGAGACCCTCGAAGGCCACGCGGTTCAGGATCTCGCGGTCGATGGAGGCCTCCAGCGCCTCGCGCACGCGCGGATCCCGGCCGAGGGGCGTGTCGGCACGCGGGCCATTGGCGACATTGATCGCGATATAGACCACGGCCAGCGACGGACCTTCCAGCAGCCGCACCCGGCGGTCGCCGCGCAGCGTGCCGACGTCGGAGGGGTTCACGCGCTCGATCACGTCCAGCGAGCCGGCGCGGAGGTTCGCGGCGCGGACGGTGGTGTCCGGGATGGGGCGGTAGATCACGCGCTCGGCATGGATGGCGTCGCGGTTCCAGTAGCCGTCGAAACGCTCCAGCTCGATGCGGTCCAGCGCCACGCGGCGGGTCAGGCGGAAGGGGCCGGCGCAGGCGGGCGCGGCCTGGAACTCCGCGCCGAGCACGTTCGCCTGGCGCGGCGAGACCAGCATGCCGGCGCGGTCCGACAGCGCGGCCAGCAGCGGCGCGAAGGGCTCGGAGAGACGGATGCGAACCTGCATCGGTCCCGCGACCTCGATGGCGGTGACCGGGCCCATCTCGCCGCGGCGGGTGGAGCCCGGCGCGGTCATGTGGCGGTTGAGCCCGGCGAGGGCGGCCTCGGCGTCGAGGGCGGCGCCGTCATGGAAGCGCACGCCCTCGCGCAGGGTCAGCAGCAGGGTGCGGCCGTCTTCCTGCCACTCCCAGGCGATCGCGAGCTGCGGCACGAGGCCGCCCTGCTCGTCCACCTCGATGAGCTTGTCGCACATCGCCATGAAGACCTGCCGGGCCGCGACGGAGCGCGAGAGGGTCGGGTCCAGCACGTCGGGATCGGAGGCGATGCCGATGCGGATCGTTTGTGCGGCAGCCGGGACGGCAAGCAGGCCGAGGGCCAGCAGGGTGGCGGGGAAGATGCGCATCTTGGACGGCCTTTCCGGATTGTCGCGAGCCTAGCAGTCTGTCGGATTCACATCGCCTTTGTGATTTGGCAGACTGCGGAGATGGCGACCTTCGTACCCTACAATCGCGACCAGGCGTTCCTGCTGCCTCCGGACCTCAAGGCCTGGCTGCCGGAGGATGATCTGGCGCATTTCGTGATTGCCGCGGTGGAGCGTGTGCCGCTTGGTGCCTTTGCGGTGAACCCCCGGCCGGGCGGGCGGGCGCAATACGA
>JAQGHZ010000191.1 GCA_028291485.1 Rubritepida sp.
CGGCGGTGAGGCTGTAGGTGATCCGCCGCCCCTTGCCCGGCGCGCCGACCAGCAGCCCGGCATCGAGCAGCCGCGTCAGGTTGCGGGTGAGGGTGGAGCGCTCGATGCCCAGCTTGTCGGCCAGCTCACGCGCGGAATCCGCCTTGCCGGAGGCGACCACGATGAGCACGCCGAACTGCGAGGGCTCCAGGCCGAGCGGCGCCAGCCTGGCGGCATAGGCGCGCGAGATGAGGTTCGCGGTGCGGCGTGCGGCAAAGGCCAGGCACTGCGTCCGAATCTCGGCGCAGGCATCGACGGCGTCGTCCACCGAGAGAAGGGGTTTGCGGGCCATGTGATGCATATACACAGACACTGGCCTGACTTAAAGAGGTCTTTGCAGTCTTCAGTCGATTTCGGGCAGAAAATTGGGCCCCGGCGGGGACCTAGTTGGGGAGGAGTGTCGCCCCGCCGGGGGATGTCGCCGCGCCCGGGGGGGGGAGTTCGGCGCGACGGCAATGCTTCCGATCCTGGTGACCTTGCCGCCGGAGGGGCGGCCGACGGGTCCTTCACCTGCTCAACGCACCATCGCCCGAAGGGTTGTCGGCGCGGTTTCGATGGGTGAGGTGCCCGCCGGATCCTGGTGTCCCTTATCTCCTCCTTTCGTCGGGAACGGCTTGGAGATTCGTGTCCTCGAGAAAGCAACACTATTCCGGCGCCGGGCCTCGCGGCCCATCGAAGGGATACCCCCTTGCCGAGGCGATTTGTTCTAGTTATGTTCTGATGCGATGGCCAAGGATCGCACCCGCTTCGTCTGTCAGTCCTGCGGCGCCGACCACCCGAAGTGGCAGGGGCGCTGCGACGGCTGCGGCGAATGGAACACCCTCGTCGAGGAATCGACTGCCCCGCGCGGCCCCGGCCTGGCCGGTAAGGCGCCGCTCGGGCGCGGCATCGAATTCGTGGGGCTGGCCGGCGAGAGCGCGCCGCCGCCGCGCCACCTCACCGGCATCGCCGAGCTGGATCGCGTGCTGGGCGGCGGCTTCGTGCCGGCCTCGGCCGTGCTGGTGGGCGGCGATCCCGGCATCGGCAAGTCCACGATCCTGCTGCAGGCGGCGGCGCGCATGGCGAGCGCCGGCAAGCGCGTCCTCTACATCTCGGGCGAGGAGGCGGTGGCGCAGGTGCGGTTGCGCGCGCGGCGCCTGGGCCTGCAGGACGCGCCGATGGCGCTGGCGGCGGCCGCAGCGCTGCGCGACATCCTGGCGAGCCTGGAGGCCGAGAAGGACGCCACCCTCGTCGTCATCGATTCCATTCAGACCATGTGGCTCGACGCGCTGGATTCCGCGCCGGGCACCGTCGCCCAGGTCCGGACCTGCGCCTTCGAGCTGATCCGCTGCGCAAAGGCGCGCGGCTTCGCGCTGGTGCTGGTCGGGCACGTGACCAAGGAGGGGACCCTCGCCGGCCCGCGCGTGCTCGAGCACATGGTCGACGCGACGCTCTACTTCGAGGGCGACCGCGGCCACCAGTTCCGCATCCTCCGCGCCACCAAGAACCGCTTCGGCGCCACCGACGAGATCGGCGTCTTCGAGATGACCGAAGGCGGGCTGATGGAGGTCACCAACCCCTCCGCCCTCTTCCTGGCCGAGCGCCGGGGCAACATCTCCGGCAGCGCGGTCTTCGCGGGGCTGGAGGGCACGCGGCCGGTGCTGGTGGAGGTGCAGGCGCTGCTCTCGCCGAGCAATGGCGGCAGCCCGCGCCGCCAGGTGGTGGGCTGGGAAGGCGGGCGGCTCTCCATGCTGCTGGCGGTGCTGGAGGCGCGCTGCAACCTCACCTTCGCCCAGGCCGACGTGTACCTGAACATCGCGGGCGGCCTGCGCATTAATGAGCCCGCGGCGGACATGGCGGTCGCGGCGGCGCTGGTCTCGGCCATCACCGACCGGCCGACCGACCCGGATGCGGTGTATTTCGGCGAGGTGGGCCTCTCCGGCGAGATCCGGCAGGTCGCGCAGGCCGAGCAGCGGCTGCGCGAGGCCCAGAAGCTGGGCTTCACGGCGGCGGTCCTGCCGCGCCGCGTGGCCCGCGGCAACAAGGCGCCGGCGCCGATCGAGGGGCTGCGGCTGACCGAGGTCGGGCATCTGGCGGATCTGGTGGCGCCCTTCGCGGCCAGCACCGTGAAGCGGGAGAAGGCGCGCGCATGACCCGCCTCCTCCTCGACCGGCTGGAGACGCCGATCGGCCAGGCGCTCCTGATCACGGACGAGGAAGGCCGTCTCCGGGGCCTCGACTGGGCCGACCACGAGGCCCGGCTGACCTACCTGCTCCGCCTGAACTACCGCCCCTTCGCGCCGGAGCCGGGTGCCGCCCCGGAGGCGATGCGGCGGGCGCTGACGGCCTATTTCGAGGGCGACCTCGGCAGTCTCGCCGCCATCGCGTGGCGCACGGCCGGCACGCCGTTCCAGCAGGCGCTCTGGGCGGCACTGACCACGATCCCGGCGGGCGAGACGCGCAGTTACGGCGCTCTCGCCGCGAAGCTCGGCTCACCCCGCGCGGTCCGGGCCGTGGGCGCGGCCAATGG
>JAQGHZ010000208.1 GCA_028291485.1 Rubritepida sp.
GCGCTCTCGGCGCTGCGGCACGCGCTGGGCTCGCTGGACCGGCTGAAGCGCGTGGTGAAGGTGACCGGCTTCATCAGCTCCGCGCCGGATTTCTACGACCAGTCCCTCGTGCTCGACGGGGCCTCGCATGTGCTGATCGAGCTGCTTGGCGATGCGGGCGAGCATGCGCGCTCTGCGGTCGGCGCCTCGGTGCTGCCCCGCAACGCGCCGGTGGAACTGGAGCTCGTCGCCGTCATCGGCTGACGGGCTTTACCGCGACGGGCGGGCGACCGAAGCTTCGGCCGATGAAACCACCCTCCCGCAAGCGCGCGAAACCGCCGACCGTGATGACGCCGGCGCAGGTCCGCGCCGCCTGGCTGCACGCGCAGCGCCTCGATGCCGAGGCGCCGTTCGGCGAAGGCGCGGAGGCCACGCGCCGGGCGGTCGCGCATCTCGGCTACGTGCAGATCGACACCATCAACGTCATCGAGCGCAGCCACCATCACATCCTGCACACGCGCATCCCGGGCTATGCGCGGGCGGACCTCGAGCAGGCGCAGTCGGCCGACAAGTCGGTCTTCGAATACTGGACGCACGCGCTCGCCTATGTCGCCACCGAGGACTGGCGCTTCTTCATGCCCGCGATGGAGCGCTTCCGCACCACGCCGCATCCGAACTTCGCCGGCGTGGACGAGAAGGATTACGCGGCGATGCTGAAGCGCATCCGCCGGGACGGGCCGCTCACCATCCGCGACATCGACGACGACGTGCTGGTCGAAAAGACCCATCCCTGGGCCAGCCGAAAGCCGTCCCGACGCGTGCTGCGGCTGGGCTTCTTCGCCGGCGACCTCGTCATCTCCCAGCGTGCCGGCATGGTGAAGACCTACGAGCTCACCAACCGCCACTTCGGCTGGCGCAAGCGCCCGAAGCCCGCGACCGGGGCGCAGTTCGCCGCCTACATGCTGCGCCGCGCGCTGGTCTCGCAGGGCGTCGTGAGCCTGGATTCCATCTGCTACGGCAACCTCGCGACCAAGCCGCAGGTCGCCGCGGCGATCGAGACGGAGGTCCGGCGCAAGCGGCTCGTGCCGGTGCGGATCGAAGGCTTCGAGAAGGTCCCGCACTGGACCGAGCCCGCCGTGATGGAAGCTGGCGTCGGCGCGTTGGAGCCGCGCCTCCACATCCTCTCACCCTTCGATCCGCTGGTGATCCAGCGCAAGCGGCTGGAGATGTTCTTCGGCCATGTGCACCGCTTCGAAGCCTATGTTCCGGCCGGGAAGCGCGTGCTCGGCTATTTCGCCCTGCCGGTCGTGGTCGGGGACGAGGTCGTGGCCGCGATCGACCTCAAGACGGACCGGCAGGCGCGGCAGCTGCTGGTGCAGAAATGGACCTGGATCGCGGAGCCGCGCGCCGGCCTGAAGGCGGCGATCGACGAGGCGCTGACGCGGTTCGAGACATTCCAGTTGGCCTCGGCGCCGGAGTGAGATCGATGACGACCAGACGCGCCGCCGCCGGCCTGATCCTGGGCCTTGCCGCCCAACCGGCATGGGCCGTCGAACCCGCCCATCTCCTGAGCGGCGGTGCGTTGGAACCGGCGGTCTCGGCCGCACTTGTCCGCTGGCGTGCCCAGGGCGGCGGCGAGGTGCGGGTGGACTTCGCGACGGCCCCGCGCATCGCGGCGCGGCTGGAGAGCGGGGAAGCGCCCGACCTCGTCCTCGCGCCGCAGGGCCTGATGGAGGGCCTCTCCCGCGCCGGGCGGCTGGCGGGCCCTCCGGTCACGCTGGGGGCGATCGGCGTCGGCATCGCCCTGCGCGACGATGCGCCCGATCCGGCGATCCGCGACGAAGCGTCCTTCCGCGCGGCCCTGCTGGACGCGGACGCCATCGTCTTCAACCGCGCCTCGACGGGGCTTTATGTCGAGGGCCTGCTGGACCGCCTGGGCCTGACCGCCGCGCTGTCCGCCAGAACATTGCGCTTCCCGGATGGCGACGCCGTCCTGCGGCGCATCGCCGGCGGAACCGGCCGGGAGATCGCCTTCGCGGCGACGACGGAAATCCTGCTCTTCCGCCAGCGGGGTGTCCGGCTTGCCGGCCCGCTGCCGGGCGCCCTGCAGAACCGCACGCTCTATGCCGCGGGCCTGCTCCGGAAGGCCGACCCGAACGACACCGCGCGGCAGCTGCTGGCCTTCCTGGAGACCGCGGCATCGCGGGAGGCGATGGTCGCGGCCGGAGTCGAGTAGAGCCGGAGTCGAGTAGAGCCGGGATCGAGTAGAGACGGCGCGGTCTGTCCTCGGCGCCTTCGCGGAATGCTGCGCCGGATGATCTGGGCGCCGCCAGGGCGGTGCTTCATCATCAAGGGCCAAACCAAGAGGGAACCTGTCCATGCTCCGCCGCCGCAGCCTGCTGTCCGCGCCGCCCGCGCTCGCCGCCGTCCTGGCGTCCTCCAACGCGCAGGCCCAGCAGAATTACCCCAATCGACCGATCCGACTCCTGATCGGCTTCGCGCCCAGCGGGTCCACCGACATCGTCGCGCGGGTGATGTCGGGCAAGCTGCAGTCCCTGCTCGGCCAGTCCATCGTGGTGGAGAACCGGCCCGGCGCGGGCGGCAACATCGCGACCGAGCTGGTGAGCCGCGCGACGCCGGACGGCTACGTGCTGCTGCTCGGCACGATCGGCGCTCTGGCGATCAATCCCACGCTCTATCGCGACCTGTCCTTCGATCCGCTGCGGGACCTGACGCCCATCTCGCGCATCGGCACGGTGCTGAACGTGCTGGCGGTGCCGGCGGACCGGCCCTGGCGCAGCGTCGCGGAGCTGATCGCGGCCGCCAAGGCGCGTCCGGACACGCTGACCTGCGCCTCGTCCGGCGTCGGCGGAGCCGGGCATATCGCCAATGAGCAGATGAACACGCTGGCGGGCATCCGCACGGTGCACGTGCCCTATCGCGGCGGCGGCGCGCTGCTGGCCGACCTGGTCTCGGGCAAGGTCGACTACGCCTTCACCACCGCGCTGAATGCCGTTCCGCAGGCGCAGGACGGCAAGCTCCGGATCCTGGCCGTTCCGGACGCCCAGCGCAGCCGGCTCCTGCCGGAGGTGCCGACGATGGCGGAGAGCGGCCTGCCGGGCTTCGAGATGGTGGATTGGATCGCCATGATGGGCCCGCGCAACCTGCCGGCGCCGATCGTGCGGACGCTCTCCGAGGCCGTCCGCGTCACCCTGACCGATCCGGAGCTGGTGGCGCAGCTTGCCGACCGCCGCGTCGAGGCGCAGCCGTCCTCCCCGGAGGAACTGACCCGGTTCCTCCGCGACGAGACGGCGAAATGGGCGCCGATCGTGCGCGCCTCCGGCTCGACCCCGGATTAGCCTCCGCGGCGCGGCTCAGGGCGCCGGAGCCGCCACCGTATCGCCCGCGCGCTGCGGCGGCAGCTTGATTGCCAGCGCGCGGAATCGTCCGGTCGTCGCGCGCGAGCCCGCATGCGCCACGCCGCGGGGAATGATGACCAGGTCGCCCGGCTTCACCTGCACCTCGCGGTCGCCCAGCCAGAACGAGCCCTCGCCCTGCAGGATCAGCTGAATCTCGTCCGCGTGGACGTGGTGGTGCCGCATCACGTTGCCGCTCT